>JACCSM010000456.1 GCA_013698525.1 Rubrobacteraceae bacterium | reverse complement strand
GGACGACGATGGATGGAGGCTGTGCTGGAGCGCCGCGACCTTTCGCCAGCTTTGCGGGCGAAGGCGCTCGTGGCTGCCGCCTCTTTGGCTTACGGTTACGGCGACTACGAGTGGTGCGAGAGGTATTCGGAAGAAGGCCTTGACCTGTCCCGGCGGGTGGGGGACAAGCTCGGGATGGCCTGGGCCCACTTCGGCTTGGGCGTGGTGGCGATGAGCAGGACCGATCATGCGGCGGCCACGCCCCACGTGGAGGAGTCCCTGCGCTCCTTCCGGGAGATCAACGAAGACTTAGGCGTGGCCAGGGCTACTACTTGCCTGGGGATGGTAGCGCTTATGCGTGGTGACGTGAGCCTGGCGACAGAGACGTTCGAGGAGGGGCTGGCGGTGGCCCGCCGGATAGGAGACAGGTCCGCCGTCTGCATAACGCTCTACAACCTGGCGCAGGTGGCCCTCTGCCGCGGTGACCACGACCATGCCGCAGCGCTCTTTGAGGAAGGGGTGACCCTCTCCGAGCGGATGGGGGATAGGGCGAACGTCGCCTACTGCCTGGAGGGGCTGGCGACGGTTGCGGGGACGCGCGGTCAGGTAGAGCGTTCCGCACGTCTTCTCGGCACGGCAGAGGGGTTACTGAAGGCCGTCAGGGTTCCTGTCTACACTTACTACAAACCGGATCCTTCCCTGTACGAGCGCGCCATGACCAATACACGTTTGCGGCTGGGCGCAGCGCGCTTCGAAAGGGTGCGGACCGAGGGACGGGCGATGACCTTCGAACAGGCAGTGGAGTACGCCTTGAAGACGAAGAAGCCTCATCCGAATAGGCGGCTTCTTGGCTAGAGCGGTCGGCGTTCGTAGCAATTACCACCATCCGGCCCCCACCGATTGACGGTGCACCCAATACATAGGAGAGGACGAGCTTGTCGACGTCACGCCGGAGTCCACTCGCCTGCGCAAGAAGGTCCTCGGACCGGGGATGCGCAAATAGATAATGCACCGGACTTAACGGCGCTACCTTCCGCGAACGATACCCGCTTCCCAGAGGCTATCGACGACTCAAGAGAACCACTACATAGGTGCGCTTGGTGGCGTCAACCGATCGCGTTCCGGCTTCGCTTCTTCCAGGCTGTCAGGAGTCGTCTGAGGAGGAGGACGAACGCAGCGAACACAAGCCCGGTAAACAGAGCGTAGTAGGCCCAGGACACCTTCGGCAATGTAAGGTGGACGTTCGCGGACCCTCCAGCGTCCACGTTGAGATTGATGTCCCACGACATGAAGATAACGAGGCTCAGACCCGCCAGGCAGAGTCCAAATACCAGCAGGAGCGAGAGCAAGAAGGTTTGGAAGGCGAGGTCCCACCGCCCTTCCTTTGGATGCCGGATGCCAGCCTCTTCGAAGATGCTGTCTTCCAGGGCGTAGAGTCCTTCGACCCTGAAACCGTGGCTCCTGGCCGCGGTCGAGTCGAGGCGCTCTTTGGTCCACGGATGCAAGTTGAAGAGTATGCGTTTCAAGCCGAACGGAGAGGTCAGCAGGGCGCCCACCACGATCAACCCGACCAGTAGAACGGCTAGAGACCGCACTGTGGGACCGATTTCTTTCCCTTCGAATGCTCTGTCCACGTAGCTCACGTTGAACCTCATCATCGCCCCGACCAGGTCGAGCACGTAAAATACGTTTCCGAATGCCTGCAGAGGAAGCGCTATCACCAGCGCCGCGAGCACCGCCGCGAAGATCAGGATCCGATAAGGCGGCCTCGGCAACGACTGAAGATAGAGTTTCACCGCCTCGCGCTTCGACCAGTTGGCGTCGGGGTCGCTGGAGAGCGCAGCGGTCGCGTAGAAGCGGCGGTTGAGGGTATCCAGGCTCCTGCCGATGTGGTACTCGACGAAGTACTTGAGAAACAATCGCAGATAGGGAACTTTGAAGTAGCGTCCCGGTCCTTTGCGATCCCAAGGCACCCAGACCACCGCAGGGAGATCCTCGACCGTGTCAAGCGTCTCCTGGTACGCTTCCAGGAGTCCCCTTATGCGCTCCTCGGACTCCCGTCTGGCCTCCTGCTCGGGTGTCGTGACCTCCGGGTTCGCGTGCTCCTCGGAGGGCTCCGGGCTGGAAGGCTCCGCCGTCTGATCCGGGTTCGGCGGGCTTTCGGGGGTATTGGCCGCAGGCTCTGGATCCCTCTTCTCTCCCCCGGTTACTGCCATTGGATCCTCTTTGCCCGGTCCATTGTTGCTTCCTTCCAACGCGACCTTTGCCTTTCGCCCCGTAACTCCAGGATAAGCCCAAGCCTGGATGGCACGGATCCTAGTTTACTTAATAGAAGCACCGCATACGAGGTCAATGGGGTTGCAGGCTCCGAAGTACACGCCGTCCCTCCAGTAGGTCGAAGTAGATCCTCGTGTAGTCGTCGAAGAGCTTCTTGGTACCTTGCCCGACGTCGAATGCAACGTTGTGGAGGTTCTGGATCCCAACGCGGACATCCTGGCGGCGCCCGCCCCGAGCCTCATCTTCGCTATCCGCTCCGACGCAGTCCTTAGACGCTCCTCCGGCCCGACTGTTATGCGTCGTTGAAGGGATCGGCGATCCTCGCCAGCTTCATGACGAACATTAACGAAATGCCAGCGGTCCTTGTCTTCGTTGGAGAATACGAACGCAGCACCCAGTTGAGTCATACCGAGTCCGTTTGAATAGCACCACGTTCGGGCTGCGGCGGGCATACCGATGTAGGAAATCGACTGTACTGCGTTTCTTTGCCCTGTTGACAGAGGGTGACTCTCGATTGATCTTCCATTGCGAGAGGCTCGGTCGGCTCAAGGAGGACTTGGCGTGGGGACAGCGCTTACCTCAAGCCGAATGCGTGCCACAATGGCTCCAGTCAGCGCCTTCCTCGCGCACCCGACGATAGCAGCGGCGCTGCGCACGTGGTTTACTCGAGCGGAATTCGAACCGATAGCTGCGTCGAGCTATGATCGGTGACATACTTCCATTTGAAGGAACACTGAGTCGAAGCGGTTGCCTAACGGTGGCACTAACTAGACTCCTTCGCAGGCAAGGTGCCCTGGTGAGCGGCCCGGCTAGGGATAAAGCTAAGAGGAAGCGAAGATAGAGTTATGGTCAGACGCAACATCGGCACGGTCCTGGTTGCGGCTGCCGTTATAGTCATCTTGCTCGTTGCGTTCATCCTCGCACTAGCACAAGATAAGCTACCCGAACTAACCCTCGATCTTGCTGTATATCTCTTTGCGACCACGCTTGCCGTGTTTGTCATCGGGCGGATGCTCGCCTGGCGAGAAAAACGCCGGTGGATCGTGGCAAAGGATTGGCTACATATGATCCTGCTCGAGACGATCGACGACCTCCTGAAAGTGCTGCTCCCTGCCACAGTTCCCCGAGAAGGGGTAGAGACCGACGAGGAAGTCACCGTCTACGAAGTAGCCGGCGAGCGGATCCATTTTGGTGAGACCGTTGCCTACAGTCCGCTACAGCTGTTGGTAAGTCCCGGTGAGAAGGATCTGCAGTCCCACATCTTCTGGTACGCCAGTGAACTAGGACCGCCACGATACGCGGAGTTGGCTAGGGCGGCTTTGTCCGACGCCCGAGCGCAGGCAAGGGATATGTTGGCAACTTCTGGTCAGATACTAGAAGCCGACATTACGGCCATGGTGATGAGTTTCGACCAAGCGATTGCGGCTGCCAAAAGACATGTGGACTCGGCCGCAAGCATGCGAAACGAAAAGTTGGAAGATTCGCCGTTTCACGATGTAGAGGAATCGACAACGCGGAGAACAAGAGAAGCCGATCGGGAACTGGCCTTCGTTAGCAGCATCATTGTAGAGTCCGTCGTCGATTCAGCGATCAAGCCGAAGGCGTGGCTCGAGAATGAGATGCTCAACCGGGAAGGTCAATCTCCCTTCCGGCGCCTCCAATTGTAGCAGCCGTTACCCGCGAATGCTCTTCAGCTCCACCTGGCAAGACGGAGGAAAAGCTACACTGCTCCGGGCGGATGCGCGAGGAGATCTGGCGTCGTTTCGTCGAGCGATCCTTCTCGTGGTGGCGGTACCTGTACCCGGACCTCGACCACGACACGTCGGAGACGGACGAGCTGGCGGCAATAGAGGCGGGAGAGATCACTGCCACGCGTTTCTGCTACGTTGGCGCAGTCGCTTCGGAAAGGAGCCCTTTCGCGCGCTGAACGGGTGCCGGGCGTGCTCCGAATTCTTGGCGAGGCGGACATTGAAGAGCTTCCGCACGTCATGATCTAACGCACAGCGGAAGGCGGGCATCCTCACCAGGAGCCCCACCACCGCAACGACCATCATCCAGCCGCCGAACCGCCACGATTGTGACCCCGTTGAAGTGGGCGGCCAGGATCTCGCTGCGCCTGTAGCCGAAGGAACGGTTGGGGGTCGCGGGCTTCTCCGAGAGCAGAAGGCGAAGAGCGCCAGCCCCAAAGCAAAGTTGTCGGAGGCCATGTGCGCCGCGTCCGCCAAGAGCGCCAAGGAGCCGGTGACGAGGCCGCCTATGATCTCCGCGATCATGTAGGTCAGCGTGAAGGAGAGGACGATGGCGAGCGCCTTCTGGTTCGCCCCGGTCCCGCGCGAGGCGGATTCCGGGGCGGAGGCTTCGGGGGTCCGCCCGTCCGGCCCCGACTGGTCCTCCGATCCCTCAGGACGTCTCTCTCGCTGACCTACTCACTCCTCCCGTGCTTCCCTGAGGGTCCCGAAACCCTGCCACAGGATCACGGGCAGCATCGCCAGTGCCCCCACGGGGTCCGCCCACCACCACCCGAAGGCCGCGTACAGCCCCACCCCCGCCAGCAGCGCGAGCGAAAGGTAGGAGCACACCCACGTCTCCGCCGCGTCCGCCCGCAGGGCATCGCTGCCCATCTCGCGGCCCGTCCTCCCCTTGAGGTAGGCGAGGCTAGGCATCACGAGCAGCGAGATCGCCGCGAGCACAAGCCCCACGACCGAGCCGTCCGGCCCCTCGCGCGACAGGAGCGCGACTGCGGCCTCGTAGGCGATGTAGGCGGAGAGCAGGAAGAATGTCGCCGCCACCAGGTAGAGCGCCCGCTTCTCGGCGGCCCCGTGCTCCTCGGCGCTGGCCTCAGGGCCAGCCTTCAGCAGGCGCCACAGGAGTGCCACGGCGGAGATAACCTCTATCCCGGAGTCCACCCCGAATCCCACGAGGGCGACGCTGCCGGCGAGGAGACCCGCGCCGATGGCGACGAACGCCTCGACGACGTTCCAGGTTATCGTGAAGACCTCCAGGCGCACGCCCCGGCGGTGCAGCTCCTCCTTGTGGGCGGACCCCATCGCGCCCACGGCTTTAGGCGCTCCCCTTTCGGAACAGCCGGAGACCATTGAGGGTGACAGCGATCGAGGTGCCCATGTCCGCCAAGACGGCCAGCCAGAGCGCCACCAGCCCGAAGGGGGCGAGCAGCACGAAAAGGCCCTTGATGGCGATCGAGACGGCCACATTCTGCCTTATGATCCGCTCGGCTGCCCTGGACAGCAAGACCGCTTCGGCCAGCTTGGGCAGGTCGTCCTGCATCAGCGCCACGTCGGCTGTCTCCAGGGCCACGTCCGTTCCCGCAGCACCCATAGCGAACCCGACCGAGGAGGCGGCGAGGGCCGGGGCGTCGTTCACGCCGTCGCCTACCATCCCGACGTCGCCGTGCTCTAAGACGAGCTCGCGCACGGCCTCCACCTTTTGCTCGGGGAGCAGCCGCGCCCTGTACCCTACGCCAAGCTCCCTGGCGATCCTCCTCGCGGGCGCTTCGGCGTCCCCGGTGAGCATCACGAGCTCTCCCACCCCCGCCGCGCGCAGTTCCTCCAGGGTCGCCCTGGCGTCGGGGCGCACGGCGTCGGCCAGCCCGAAGACGGCCAAGGGGCCACCCTCGCCGCCGAGGATCACGGGCGTCTCGCCTTCCCGTTCAACCTCAGCGAGTGCCTCGCGCGCAGGGACGAGCGAGACGCCCCGTTCCTCGAAGAGCCTGGGACTGCCGATGAGGTAGCTTCGGCCACTGACTTCGCCCTCGGCCCCCCGCCCCGGGACCGAGCGGAAGTTGACTACAGGGGGCAACCCGTCCACGGCCTGCTCGGCGCCGGCGGAGAGAATAGCGTGGGCCAAAGGGTGCTCCGAGCGCCGCTCCAGCGCGGCGGCCAGCCCGAGCGCCTCCGACTCGTCGCAGCGTTCGCCGGGTTCCGCAAGCGCCACGACGCGCGCGAGGATGGGCCTGCCCTCAGTGAGGGTGCCGGTCTTGTCGAAGGCCAGGGCCTTGAGCCTCCCCGCCGCCTCCAGCGCCGCGCCGCCCTTGATCAGGATGCCGCGCCGCGAAGCCGCCCCGATGCCGGAGACTACGGTAACGGGCGTGGAGATCACCAGTGCGCACGGGCAGGCGATGATCAGGAGTGCCAGCCCCCGGTAGAACCAGGTGTCGAACTGCCCACCCAGGAGCGGCGGCACGACCGCCAGCACCGCCGCTGTGGCCACGACGAGCGGCGTGTAGAGGCGCGAGAAGCGGTCCACGAACTGCTCTGCCGGGGCCTTCTTTGCCTGGGCCTCCTCCACGAGACGCGTGATCCGCTGCAGGGTGGAGTCGCCGGCCTCCCGCAGGGCGCGAACCAACACGCCGCCGGTGCCGTTTAGGCTGCCGGAGTAGACGGAGTCCCCTGGTCCCTTCTCCACCGGGGTGCTCTCACCCGTCACCGGGGACTCGTCGACTGTGGTCCTGCCCTCGAGCACTTCGCCGTCCAGTGCGAGCCGCTCGCCGGGCCTGACGATGACTGTCTCGCCTACGGTGACCTCGCCTGCAGCAACAACCCTCTCCGCGCCGCCGCGCCTAACCAGCACCTCGTCCGGTGCGAGCCCCGCGAGGGCGCGCACGGCCCCACGGGTGCGGTCTATGGCGTAGATCTGCAGGGCGTTGCCTGCGGCGAACAGCACCACCACGGAGGCCGCCTCGGCCCACTGTCCGATGGCCACCGCACCCACCGTGGCCGCGCTCATGAGCACGTTCATGTCAAGGTGGCGGGCCCTAAGCCCGGCAAGGGCTGCCCGGAAGATCGGCACCCCGCCCACCGCGATGGCGGCCAGGTAGACGCCTACTCGCGCAACCTCGGGCGATCCGGCAAAACCCAACGCTAGGCCGAGAGCGAACAGGAGGGCAGAGACCAAGACGGAGACCGCCCTGGGGGTGCGCCAGAACGGGGTCATCTCGACCCCCTGGGTGCTGCCCACTCCGTAGCCGGCGTCCCTGACGGCCTTCTCGATCTCTTGCAGGTCCAGGTCGAGCTCGTGCTCGGCGTCCAGGCGGCCCGCCGCGAAGTTCACCACGGCCCGGTGCATCCCCGGAAGCTGCCCGACCCGCTTCTCCACCGTCGCCGCACAGCTCGCGCAGTCCATCCCCTCGACCCTCACGACGGTCCTGGCGATGCTGCCGCTCCCGGGGGTTCTCCCTCTGTAGGCTTGCGGGTTCGCCTCACGCGTCCGCGGAGTAAGCGGGGCCACGGCGACCGCATCAGCGGTGTTCTCCGAGCAGCAGGCGTCGGAGCAGGCGCCGGTCTCCTCGTGTGTCGTCTCCGGTTCCGTAGGCGCCTGCCCGAAGACGGGGAGCATCTTCTTTTCCTTCATGTCGGATCCCTGACCGCTTCACCCACTGCGCCCAAGAGCGAGCGTCCCATGGGGGTGAGGGAGTACATGACCATCTTGCCGTCCCTGCGCGAGCGTACGAGGCCGCGAGAGCGAAGCGTCCCGAGGTGGTGAGAGACGAGGTTCTGCGAGCGTCCCACGATCCAGGAGAGGTCGCACACGCACAGCTCTTCGCCCTCGCGTAACGCTTCGGCCAGTGTGAGGCGCGTGGGATCGGAGAGTGCTTTTGCACGCTCCGCGGCATCCTGCGCAGCTTCGCCGTCCAAGAGCCTCTCGCGTATGGCCTCGGCGCGTGGGGCGTCTATGCAGATCAGGTCGCAGCGGTCTTGGCTCACGGTTCACACTCCAACATCTGTTGATACGTTGAAGATAGCATAGCAGGCGACGAGGCTACGATCCAGGAGTAGCAACTTCGTAGAATCTCGTCAAGGCGAAGTTCGCAGAGCGCTCCTTCTAGTCACTTCGGTGAAAAGGTCCGTTGGGGACTCGACCTCAGCGTCCTGGTAACGGTTGCGGAAGTCGTCCGGCATCGTAGTCCTCTTCGCCTACCTCTGCGAATCGCCTCAGCCCGAACGCCTCGAGCTCGAGCCGGGTGAGCGGGTCGTCCTCGGTCCCTATCAGGCTTTTCCGCAGCGCGACTTTCAGCGCCGGGTCGAGGTCGGTACGCACGACCACCGGCTGGATCGGGTAAGGGCCCCACGACTCGAGGAGGCGTACCTCGTCCCTAGGGGCCGGGGTCCGCTCCAGCAGGAGCCTCAGAACGTTGGAGTCGATGCTCGCGGCGTCCGCCCCGCCGTCAGCCACGAGCCGGACTGAGGCTGGGTGGGACCCCGACTGGATCATCCGCCCGAAGAACGGCCCGGTCCGTTCCGGCGAACCCAGCCTCGCTGCGAGCCCGCCGTAGCCGCTCAGGGAGCACGGATCGTTGTAGGCCTAGGCGCCGTCCTTCAGGTCCCAAAACGACTTTGCGGAGGAGCCGCGGCGCACGATCACATCGCAGAAATAGACCGGCCTGCCACGGGTTCTCTCGTCCGCGAACACCGGTGCTACACCCAGAAGCTCTGCGGGAGGATGCTCGCGCTCTCGCAGTTGGAGATAAGTCGGGGCGCACAGG
>JACCSM010000557.1 GCA_013698525.1 Rubrobacteraceae bacterium | reverse complement strand
CGAGCCGAAAGCGCGCGGGCTTGGCATCGGCAGCCGCCTGGTGGAAGAATGCGTTCGCTTCGCCAGACAGGCCGGCTACCGAAAGATCACATTGTGGACGAATGACGTGCTGGACGCCGCCCGCGGCCTCTACGAAAGGGTGGGCTTCCGGCTCGTCCACGGCGAGCCGCACCACAGCTTCGGGTATGATCTGGTAGGCCAGACCTGGGAGCTGATGCTGTGAGTTTCGTGCGCGGGCCCACTGTGCTCGATAGCGGTTAGAGCCAGTGTCGCACCCGTCAGCGTCGATGTTGAGAGACAGTGCAAACGTATGCGTCGGTCAGCGACCACAATATATAGTGGTTCAATATAGCCACCAGATGGAGTACGTTGTCGTCACTCGAGGGATTCAATATAAGGGCCTCGTGAAAACTCGGACCTTGCGCGCACCAGGAAGTGATACGACGGCGGCGGTATGGGGATCGCGCGAGTCATACGCAGGCGGTGGAAACTAGAGGATAGAGGAGAAATCTTTACCAGTGTTCGATTCAGGGCCAAGTAAGAACAGCCGTCCGGCAAGGCGCTTTCGCCCCGCCAGAAAGCACCGTCGCCGCGGGGGCCGGCTGGTGGTCATCCTTGCCCTGGTCTTCATGTTCGGGGTCGGATACTCGTTATTAGGGTTGGTCCAGGAAGGGATAGCGGCGCCGATGGGGGCCTCCACACCCGCGGCGGAGTGGTCCGGGTTTTCCCATTCTTACACCATAGGGTCCCCCGCGAAGGAGGATGAGGCCTCAACGGGTCAGAAGACGAAGGAGCAGACGCGGAAGCCACCTGGTGCGGCAACGACTTGCGATGATGTGAACGTTCTCGTAGACCGCTCGCACTCCCTCCCCTCCGACTATGTCCCCACGGATCTCGTCTCGCTACAAGATTACAGGGTTCCCACGCTAGGTAGCGAGGTACTCCGGCGTGAGGCCGCCGAGCACTTGGGACGCCTCGTGGAAGGCGTTACGAAGGTCGGAGAGGAGCTGGTGGTGGCCTCAGCTTACCGCTCCTACGAGGAGCAGCAGCTCTCCCACGATAGGTTAATGAGTGTCTTCGGGGTGGGCGCCGATAGTATGAGCGCGACGCCGGGACACAGCCAGCACCAGCTCGGTACCGCAGTGGATTTCACGAACGGAGCCGCAGGCTACCAGGTCTGGGCACCCTTCGCGCAGACGAGTGCTTACTGGTGGCTCGAGCATCACGCTTGGGAGTACGGGTTTGTTCTGGCCTATCCCAGAGGTAAAGAGGAGCAGACCGGCTACCAGTGGGAGCCCTGGCACTACCGCTACGTGGGAGTGGAGGACGCGAAACGACTGGATAAGAGCAACTCGAGCCTGCAAGGGTTTCTGGAGCGTGCGAGAACTATGCCCCACTGCTGAAGTTCCGGAAGTAGGACCCGAATTCCTCTAGCAGTTTTTTCTTCTCGCCTTCGCCCGAGAATGAGGCTCTAAAAGAGTTCTCCGCCACCGCGCGGAACTCCTCGCTGGTGAAGTCCAGCTCGTCCCTCACGGCAGAGTAGTTGTCGGCCACCTATCCGCCGACGTAGGCCGGATCATCGGAGTTCACCGTCACGAACAACCCCTCGCCTAGCATCCGCTTTACCGGGTGCTCCTCTAGAGAGGGGACGACGCGCAGCCCCACGTTGGAGAGCGGGCAGACGGTAAGCGGCACCTGTTTTTCCCTTAGCCTCCGTACCAGCCCGGGATCTTCCATGCACCTGACGCCGTGGTCGACCCGGGCCACCCGCAGGTCGTCCAAAGCCTGCCGGATGTAGTCGGGTGGCCCTTCTTCGCCAGCGTGGGCCACCTTGCGAAATCCGTGCCTTGCTGACTCCTCGAACACCGTCCTGAAGTCTTCGGGTGGGTGACCGACCTCCGATGAGTCGAGCCCCACGCCGATGATCCACTCCTTGGAGGGCAGCACCTGGCGTAGAGTCGTTATGGCCTCCTCGGCGCTCAGGTGCCTCAGGAAGCACAATATCAGGTGCGCGGACATCCCGAGACGCCGCTCTCCGTCCTTGAGGGCATGACGTAGGCCCGTGATCACCGTCCCAAGGTCCACGCCCCTGTCGATGTGGGCTTGCGGGTCGAAGAAGACTTCAGCATGACGCACGCCTTGCGAGGAGGCCTTTCGGAGGTAGGCCAAGGTCAGGTCGTAGAAATCCCTCTCGCGCAGGAGCGCCTTGGTGGCTCCGTAGTAGAGGTCCAGGAAGGACTGAAGGTCTGCGAAATCGTAGGCCTCGCTAACCTCCCGCACTGAGCCGTACCTATGCTGTACCCCGTTGCGAGCGGCGATCTCGAACATCATTTCCTGTTCAAACGAGCCTTCGATGTGGATTTGCAGCTCCGCCTTGGGTATCTACCTCAGGATCTCGTCGGCAAGCGCAGAATCTCGTAGCCTCAAATACCAAAGCCTCCTTTCCCCCTCCTCCCTCGAGGCCCCTTCGTTAGCAGAATAGACCACTGGCAAGTCACCTGCCATGCACCACCCCAACACGAGCAGGGACGCGAAAGGACTCGAGGCGCGCGTCCTGAAGCGCATGTAGACTCCGGAGACGCGAGATTACCTC
>JACCSM010000454.1 GCA_013698525.1 Rubrobacteraceae bacterium | reverse complement strand
GATGTGTGGGAACGGGGAATATCTGATGTCCTCGACGATAGAGACCCTCGAGCGGGAGCTGGGCGAGGCCCAGACGGAACGAGAAACGGAGCAGCGGGCCGTTGTCAGGGCCGAGAACGCCCACGAGGCGGCATGCTCGGCGCGCGATGAGGCCTGGTCCAGAGAACCTGCGACCGACCCCGAGGTAGAGGAGTTGACCGCGCTCGTCTACCGTCGGCGCAGGGAGCTCTACGATACCATAGACCGGCTCAAGGCCTCCGAGGGCAAGGAGCGCAGGATCAAGAGCCGCCTCATGTACGTGCTCCCGGCCGAGCGGCGCAGGTACCTGTCAGGGACCGTCGACGAGGAGTTCGAAGACCTGCTCGAGGCCGTGAGGCATGCTTACAGCGACACGTTGCCTGACGCACGGGTCGCCGTCGTTACGGAGAAGCCTGGCGAGGTCGACCTGCGCGGGGACGCGACCTGGCGGGCGCTGGAGCGCTTGTACTCTGGCACCGTGCGCAGGTGGGTCGAGATAAGAAGCGACGTCGACTCGCCCGAGGCGGGGAGGATGGCGCGCCAGATCTCCTACTACGCAGGCGGCCATACTCCACGCACCTTCGTCGGCCACAAAGAAGTCAGGACAGGCTCTTTCCGGGGCCAGCGGGACCTGCGAACCTTGGCCGGCTACGAGAACGCAGAGGGACGGATGGCGCTCGCGCGCATCACAGCGCGACGCTACCTCGACGAGAACTCCGTCGGGCGTCTCGCCAAGCGACCCCAGAGCCTCGTCCAGGTGGCCGAGATCGCCCGGCTCTACCAGACCATGAGCCTCACCGTGGACGAGATCCGCTGGAGGCTGGAGCAGGTGATCTCCTTGCGTTTCGAGGTCCTCGAAGCGGTCTACAGGCTGACCGGACAACGCCGCCGCTTCTCCTTCTACGAGATTGCCCGCGCCGCCCGCCTCATCGACGGCCACTTCCCCGACTCTGGGGTCGCCGCCGAAGTGCTCACACAGTGCGTACAACAGGCCCTCACGACCGGCGTCCCCCTGGTCGACGTAGCCTACATGAATGTGACTACCGGTGAGGGCTTCTGATCAGGTTTCAGGTCGAAGTCGTCCAGATGTGCAAGTTCGCCTTGCCCTAACGCTGAGGAGGTAGCGGCAAAGGCCGAGAGCATGAATACACACCACCCTTCCCAACCTCCGTCCGCGGCAACCATTGAGGCCGGCCAGCAAGCCCTGGAACGGGGAGCCTGGGCGGAGGCGCGCTCCGCGTTCGCGCGCGCAGAGATCCAGCGAGCAGGAGGGAAGTGCCGAGATCTTGTCTGGCCTGGCCGAGGCGCTGTGGTGGCTTGGTGAGATCGGTGAGTCGCTCGAATGCTGGGAGCGAGCATACTCGGGATTCCGAAGGCGGCCCGATCCCTCCCAGGCCGCCTCTATCGCCATCCAGCTCGGCGTGCTCTACGACGCCAACCTCGGCAACCATGCCGCCGCCGCCGGGTGGCACGCGCCGCACGGCTGGTCGAGGAGCACAGCCTCAAGCCTTTGCGGGGCTGGGTGTTGCTCGCCAGGGCGGCAGGCGCCGCTGATCCCGGCCAGCACGAGGCCCTGGCGCGCCAGGCGCATCGACTCAGCCGGACATCTGGAGATCGCCACCTGGAGTTGTGCGCGCTCACTCAGATCGGCGTCGCCCTTATCGATCAGGGTAGGATCACAGAAGGCATGACCTATCACGACGAGGCGATGGCCGGCGCGCTCGCCGGTGAGGGAGAGTTAGACACGGTGGTTTTCACCGCCTGCGAGATGATGGCCTCCTACAGCCGCTGCGCCCAGTACGAGCGAATGGCGCAATGGATACGGGCGGCAGACAGGTTCGTCGAGCGCTACGGCTGTCCTTACCTCAACGCGTCCTGCCGCACCTACTACGGCGAGGTACTGTTCGCCACCGGAGACTGGCCGCGCGCCGAGGAAGAGTTGCACGCGGCGCTACGTCTCTCGGAGAATTCCCTGCCCGCCGTCCAGGCCGGGGCGCTGGCGAGCCTGGCGGAGCTACGGTTGGCACAAGGTCGGGTCGAAGAAGCCGAGCGACTGATGTCTGGCTTCGAGGACCACGACGCATCCGCTCCGGTGTGCACGCGGATTCACCTCCTGCAGGGCAAGTTCGCCCTGGCCGCCGCGACGGCGCAGCGCTGGCTCGACGTGATCGGTGAGAAGCGGCTGGAGAGCACATCGCTGCTGGAGCTGCTGGGTGAGGCCGAGAGCGGTCAGGCCCAGATCGAAGCGGCCACAGGGAGAGGCCGCGCGCTCGCCGAGATGGGCAGCACCCTCGATTGTCAGGTGATGCTAGCGCGAGGCGAGCGCCTGCAAGGGCGGGCTCTCGCGGCTGCCTGCGACCCGGCGGCAAAGCGGCACCTCGACGCGGCATTGCGTTCGTTCGTTCGGCTCGAGATGCCGTACGAGGCGGCCCGCACACGCCTGCTGCTCGCGCGAGCCATACGTGGACCCGACCCTGAGATCGCCGAAGCGGAAGCCCGCGCAGCGCTTGCCGGCTTCGAGAACCTCGGCGCGGTCACAGATATCGAGTCCACAGCCATCTTGCTGCGTGAATTCAAGCGAACCGGCAAGGCTCCCGATCCAGCCGGCCTGACCCGGCGGGAAATGGAAGTCCTCCGCCTGGTGGCGCAGGGCTTGAGCGACAAGGAGATCGCGACCAGGCTCGTCTTGAGCCGGCACACCGTTCACCGCCACATCCACAGCATCCTCACCAAGCTGGACCGTCCGTCGCGCACAGCTGCTGCCGCATACGCTGTCAGGCACGACCTGCTCTAGCAACTCTCTCCGAATAGCCAAGATTGGCTATGAAACAACGCCAAGCGAAATGGCCCATCTTCGGGAAGTCGCGCTCGCAGACTGAATGTAGGCTCATGGAATTAGGGAAGCCAAGAAAGGAGAAGACCCTTATGTCGGAAGAGAACAAGGCCCTAGCGCGCCGCTCTTGGGAGTTCCTGGATTACCCGGACATCCTCGACGAAGTGTACGCCGCTGATCTCGTGTGGCACGAACCCGATCAAGACCTCAAGGGCTACGAGGAAGCCAGGCAGTTCGTCTCCATGTACAAAGCCGCCTTCCCCGACCTGAACGCAACGGTTGAGGACACGATAGGTGAAGGTGACAAGGTAGTCACACGCTCGCCGGTTTCCTCGAAGAAGGAGAGAAATTGCTTCATGGAGCCCACGGCAAGAACTATGAGCGG
The DNA here is from genome assembly GCA_013698525.1 of Rubrobacteraceae bacterium. GTDB lineage: Bacteria > Actinomycetota > Rubrobacteria > Rubrobacterales > Rubrobacteraceae > Rubrobacter_D. Next base: position 541 of record JACCSM010000454.1, on the reverse strand, counting down.
CTTGTGGCTTTGAAAACAAAGTATGACCCAACCAACCTGTTCCGCCTGAACCACAACATAAATCCCACCGTGTAGGAGATACGTCATCCTGTTGCCTGACACCTCAGACCGCCAGGTCTGCAAGATCATGCTCGGGCACGGAAAGATTGTAGGGCCGTGCTGGCTTCTCTGCGAGCACGCGCACCTTGTAGACGAAGTCGGGGACGAACTCACCCCGCCTGACGTCGAGTATCTCGACCGGCTGTCCGGTAGCTTTGAGGGCCGCACGCTCCCCTACCTCGTAGCGCGCGGGCCGGTTGCGGTCGACCAAGTTCCCTCCTCGTCGTAGCAGAAGTATAATTCTGGCACAGTCGGGAGGGTTTCGAGAAGGAGGACGATGGCCGAGCGGTACGATCTCGTGGTCGTTGGAGCCGGTCCTGGCGGCTCCTCGGCGGCCTACCACTCAGCAAAGGCGGGGCTGAACACACTGCTCATCGACAGGCAGGAGTTCCCCAGGGACAAGACCTGTGGCGACGGCCTGATGCCGCACGCCGCCTCGGAG
>JACCSM010000544.1 GCA_013698525.1 Rubrobacteraceae bacterium | reverse complement strand
GCCCAGTCGAAGAGTATCCTCCAGGGGTTCACGAGCGGCCACACGTTCCCGACGAACGCGGTAAAGAAGCTTAGGCCCACCCACCATGTAATCCACACGAAAGTCGGGGCGATGTTGAAGCCGCTTTGCAAACCAACAAGGCCGGCGATCATCACGATGAAGAAGAGCGCGACGGAGAGCAGGCGCAAGCCGCCTGTGAGCAGGCGTGAAGTCAATAGTTCTTTCAGCGGCCGGATGCCAAGCAAGTCGAAGCGTGGGTATCGGTAGGCGGTGTCGGCGTCCCGCTCCTTACGAGAGAAAAGGGCCAGCGGTAAGAAGGCGAGCACCACTGCGGCGGCGGCGCCGTAGAGGTAGAGCCAGAGCGGAATCGGGATGTCGTAGGTCGGCCCGAAGCCGTGGGCCAGCGCCGGACGGGCGTCGGCCAGGATGAGTGAGCACGAGAGCGCGGCTGCCGTGACGCGGCGGGTCCGCACGTTCACTATCCCGGGCGCACCTGGAGCACGCCGAGCTCCCACTCGGACTCGTGGTCTTCGATCTCGAAGCGTCCCGTGAGATCCGCCCTGAAGCGGAGCCTGGCCTTCTGTCCTGGCCCGACCACTTGCTCTACGTCGTAGCCATGCAGGTGCAACTCCATCGGCTCGTCGGAGCTAACCCGAAGCGTCACGCGGTCACCTTCGTTGACGGAGATCTCCGCCGGTCTCATCTCGCCACCCTCGAGGGAGACGGCTATCGTCCTGTCGCGCGGCACGCCTGCCTGGGGGTCGGGGCGCAGCAGGAAGAACAGTCCACCCAGGATGAGTGCGATCACCGCGATCAGGATCAGACCTCTAGCCAGAATACCTCCGTTCTCCGTGGCCCCGGGTCCTTGTCTTCGTCACGATCCCGGTTCGACTGTAGCGGGAATGTCCGACGTCAACGTTTCTCACGCCGCCGGGTCACGTACCTCATGAGGCCGTCGGTCAGCATAGGATAGCCACCGGCCAGGTCGTAGTGCTCCGACTCCGTGATATCGGCGCCCTCAGCGAGCATCTCGGCGTCCCCTTTGGCCTTCAACTGGTCGGAGATTTCCTCCCGCCCGGCCCCATCGTCCATGTGCCCCTCGACGAACAACAACCAGTCCTGGAGGCGCTGCTCGAGCTCGCCGAGATGCCGCCCCACATCCTCGTAGCTCCCGTAGTGCGTGGGCCAGAGGCTGGCAGGGGCTATCTGCCTTATGTAGTTTATGCTCCGTACCCACGCCTCGAGGTCGATCTCGGGCGGCGGCGTCGGCGGGCGGATGTAGGACTGGCCCGGCAGCCTGATACCGGCCACGTCGCCGGTAAAGAGCGCACCCGAGCCCGGATCGAGATAGGCGAGGTGATGGTAGGCGTGACCCGGCGTGTCGTGGGCGACGAGGACGCCTCCTGCGGTCTCCGTCTCATCCCCATCCTTCAGGATTTCGATCCTGTCCTCGGGTACGGGGCGCGCCTCGCCCCAGAGCTCTTCCATACTCTCGCCGTAGATACGAGTCGCGCTCTTTACGAGCTTCGAAGGGTTCACGAGATGCGGATAGCCGACCTCGTGCACGTGGAAGGTCGCGTTGGGCAGAAGCTCAGAGAGATGTCCTGAGGCGCCGGCGTGGTCGAGGTGCACGTGCGTGAGGTAGACCTGCCGCACGTCCTCGTGGGAGACGCCGTGATCCTTCAGGCCGGCGGTGAGTCTCTCGAGGCAGGTCGTCGGGCCGGTCTCGACGAGAGCGGCGGAGGCTCCGTCCTCGCCGAGCAGGAGGAACGCGGCTATGACCTGCCCGGTATCCATGAAATCAAGGTCTATTGTCTCTATCTTCATCTACCGCCCTCCGGGCCGTGGCTCCCAGCGGAGATTATACAGACCCTCTTTGTTAGACTTCCGGCGCGCGTCGAAAAAGGAAAGGACCTGTTTTGGATCTCAACCTCATGCGAGAGCTGTCCGTCAAGACGGATACGAAGATCGTCCTGCTCATTCTGGACGGCCTGGGAGGGCTGCCTATGGACCCATCCGGCCAGACGGAGCTGGAGGCCGCAGACACCCCGAACCTCGACGCCCTCGCCGCGCGGTCTGAACTTGGGCTCTCGCGTCCCGTCGCAGCAGGGGTGAGCCCGGGGAGCGGCCCAGGCCACCTCGGCCTCTTCGGATACGACCCCTTGCGCTTCCAGGTCGGACGTGGCGTCCTCTCCGCACTCGGCGTCGGCTTCGACCTCGGCGAGAACGACCTGGCGGCCCGCGTAAACTTCGCGACCAAGGATGAATCGGGCAGGATCTCCGACCGGAGGGCGGGCCGTATCCCCTCCGAGAAGGGCGAGGAGCTCGTCGGGCTTTTGAACGAGAGACTGAACCTCGACGGCGTCGAGGTCTTCGTCGTGCACGAGAAGGAGTACAGGGCCGTCGCCGTCTTCAGGGGTGAGGGACTGTCCGACGCCCTGGCCGACTCCGATCCCCAGCGAACGGGCCTCGAACCGCTCCCCGTCGAGCCGGCGGACGGATCACAGGAGGCCAAAGAGAGCGCCCGGATCGCAGACTCCTTCGTCGAGCAGGCGAACGAGATCCTGGCTGATCAGCACCCGGCGAATACGGTCCTCGTGCGCGGCTTCGGGATGCACCCTGCCCTACCCTCGTTCGACGAGACCTACGATCTCGACGCCGCCGCCATCGCGAGCTACCCGATGTACAAGGGCCTCGCCCGCCTCGCCGGGATGCAGCTCCTGAAGGAGGGCGAGGGCATCGCCGGAGAGTTCGAGACGCTGGAGGCGAACTGGGAAGATCACGACTTCTTCTTCATCCATATCAAACCAACAGACGCCGCGGGCGAGGACGGGGACTTCGAGAGGAAGGCCTCCGTGATCGAGGAGGTAGATGCCCTGATACCCATGCTGCTCGACCTCGGCCCCGACGCCCTCGCCATCACGGGCGACCATGCGACGCCGGCGAAGATGAAGAGCCACTCCTGGCACGGGGTACCGTTCTTGCTCGCCTCACCGTACACCCTTCCGACAGCAGACAGCTTCGGGGAGCGCTCTTGTGCTGGCGGCTCGCTCGGCGTATTCGAGGCGGAGGAGATCATGGGCTACCTCATGGGTCACGCCCTCAAGCTCAACCGCTTCGGCGCTTGAGCGCACGCTGCGCCTTCGGGCTCCGCTTGTCAGCATGTCAGCACGCTTTGGGCCTTCGGCCCTCGCTTGTCAGCACGCCGCCTCCCTCCGGTCGGCGGCTCTCAGCTTTCAGCAAGTGGTCCCGATGCGCCGCCACGAGCGTCTGACCTGACCGCCGCAGGCAGTGGTCCCTTCTGCGCAGCAGGACGGGGCCGAAGCGGAAGAAGCTGAAATGCTGACACCTAACTTTGACGCCAAATAGTATGCCATCCATTTCGAGGACATTGGGCCTCGATGCCCACTGCTACGGCCTTCGCCCACGGATGAAGGTGCGCTAACTTCAATCTAACCATCCCGGAGAACCTTCCCACCCTCACCTGGGCTGGCATCGCAAATACGTCCCTAACCAACCTCTCAACTCCTAGCTTCGCCGCCTCGGTCCCTCCAAGAAACCACCTCTTGAACCACACCAGGAGGTTGTGAGAAAGCTGCGCCAACAACACCAAAGCTTCCTGAGCATGGAAGCTCTTCTTTCTCCTCTTCTCTATCCCTAGCCCCCGTTTGTCTCCTTTTATGTCCACCTCCATCCCTCCCCTGCCGTCGTAGAGCTTGGCTATCTGGGCGGAACTGAGCTCAAAGAGGGTGCTTACCAGGTAGTCTTTGTGAGGCTTGCCCTTCCCATCGAACCACCTTCTCAGCACGCTCTTGGTCTTGCGAGCGTAACGATGGGGCGTTGTGGGCACGCCGAGGAACTGGCTCTTGGTTGGTCCCTCCCTCCAGCCATCTTCTGGGACGCTTTTTGCCAGCTTGTTAGCCCGCCTTCCCCCATAGCCCTTGGCCACAAACTGGTAGCCCCGCCAACACAGCCAGTTGAGGTTCTCGTCGGTGCCAAATCCTCCGTCTATGCGAAGGAGGGTCCGCTTGCGCTTCGCCTCGTCGAGATCCAAAAAGCGTTCCACCTCCTTCAATGTCTCCTTTAGGACCTCACAAGAGGTGGTGTTGCCCGGGTAAAGCTTCTCGAAGATTAGCTCCCCGTAGCCCGGGGCGCTTACCCTAACGAGCTGCCTGCCTGTGCGGTTGCGCTCCCCTGAGAAATACCCCTTCGTGGAGCCTTCCGCCCCCTTGGAAGCCCTAAGACCTGTTAGGTCCACCTCCAAGAGGAGCATCTCCTGCTCGAAGGGGTGTGAGAAGATCGGGGAGTTCGTGCGGTGGATTGCCTCTACGGCTCGGCGCAGTTGGGCTATGTTCTGTTCGCTGAAGGCGTTTAGGGTCCTTGAGATGGTGGATTGATCGGCGCAGCGCTCCCTCCCGAAGGCCCTTTGGAGCGGCAAGTCCGGGCGCACCCGGCAGTCGATCTCGTAGAGAGCCTTGCAGCCGCTAAGGATGCCAACGAGGGCGTCGATGAGCTTGTTGGTGGGAGAGTGTTTGACGCTCTTCTGGGCGATCTGGATGCCAGAGAGGGGTTTGAGCACTTCCTCTTCGGTGAGATAGTGCCCCAGAAGGCACAAAGGCCCGAAAGCGCTTTGCGTCTTTGAGGAATGGAGCTTACACTCGAACATGCTGGCGGTCCTCCTTGTTTTTCCGACCATAGTGGAAGTCGAAAAGCAGGATAGATCGCCAGCATTCTCTTGTCTGCCGCTAGGATGCAAACCTACCTATTTGGCGCGAAAATTAGGTGACAAGCGGAGGCGAAGCCGGAGCGTGCTGAACAGCGAGGAACTCGCTGTTCTGGAGCGGGAGATCGTCTCCTGCCGCCGCTGCCCGCGCCTCGTCGCCTGGCGTGAGGAGGTCGCCAGGGAGAAGAGGGCTTCCTTCAAGGACGAGGTCTACTGGGGGCGTCCAGTCCCTGGCTTCGGCGACCCTGACGCGGGCGTCGTAGTCTTCGGCCTCGCCCCCGCCGCCCATGGGGCGAACAGAACCGGGCGCATCTTTACCGGCGACCGCTCCGGCGACTTTCTCTTCGCAGCACTCCACCGCACGGGTTTTGCCAACAAACCGGTCTCACGGAGCAAGGGCGACGGGCTACGACTCTCGGGACTCTGGATCTCGGCCGCCGTCCGATGCGCCCCGCCCCAGAACAAACCAACTCCAGACGAGCGCGACGCCTGCCTCCCTTACGCCGCCCGCGAACTGGAGGTACTCGACGCGAAGGTCGTCGTCTGCCTCGGCGCGTTCGCCTGGGACGCCGCCCTGCGGATGCTGGGAAAGAGGCCGAAGCCGAAGTTCGCCCATGGCGCCGAGTGTGAAGCCGGCTCGTTCGTTCTCATCGGTTGCTACCACCCATCGCAGCAGAACACCTTCACCGGCGTCCTCACCCCCGAGATGCTCGACACCGTCCTGTCGCGAGCGAGGGCGCTATCCAAGGTAACGAGAGAAGGCGACGGTCTCGTCAGATAGAATGGATGCTCGTGGGTTCCTTTGATACCGAAAGAGTGCATGCGATCGTGCCGGCGGCGATGCTGCTCCTCATCGTGCTGCTCTTCGTCGGGGCCTGCTCCGAGGAGACCAAGAATTCTAATGAAGACAACCCTCCCGATGCGAAGACGGAGATCACGGAAGAGACGACCTCCCTTCCCACCACCGGACTGGAGACTACAGGAGAATCGCCGCCTCCAGAGGTCACCCTCGGCGACGACCCTGACGGTAAGCCTGAGGTCTCGATCCGGCTGGAAGGGGATCCCAAGACCACGTTCACCGGCCTCTGCTCGGTGGGAGAAGAGCGGAACGTGCTGAGCGGCCGGGTCCCCAAGCGCTTCGCGTTCCACTTGAGAGGAAGGCAGCTCTCGTGCCGCATCGAGAAACAGGGCGGGGGCACCGGCGACCTCAAGGTCGTCCTGGTCGCGGGCGAAACCACCAGGTCCGTCCAGCAGACGAACGCGCCCGGTAGCATCATAAACGTCTCGTACAAAGGTGGTTAGGCTACACGCGCCAGCCAGAAGCTGATGCCTGAAACCCGTCGATCGGAGGGAGACACCTTGAACCGCGAAGAATCCTGGGACCTTATGTGCGCTTGGACCGAGAGCGACTCCCTGCGCAAGCACATGCTCGCCGTCGAGGCCGCCATGCGGGCTTATGCCCGCCGCTTTGGGGAGGACGAGGAGAAGTGGGGCATAACCGGCCTCCTGCACGATATGGACTACGAGAGACACCCGACGCCGGACGAGCATC
>JACCSM010000512.1 GCA_013698525.1 Rubrobacteraceae bacterium | reverse complement strand
CTGGCCGAGCGGCTCGCGAAAGGGAGATGAAAGAGGACATGGCAAAGGGAAGAAAAGTGCCGGAAGACCTCATGGGAACCATCCTTGTTGGGGAGAGTGCCGGACCTCACGACGTCGAGACAGGAACAGCCTCGCCTACTTCGGCCGGTGAAGGCACGATCTCCTGGGAGGATCAACCCTGGCTGGTGGGTACGACGTTCAACCTCTCCAAACAGGTCGGTAGAGAGCTAGACAGGCTTCGGCTCGACCTGCAGCGTCAGGAGGATATTCACACCTCCAATTCCGAGATCGTCGAGGTGGCGCTCAGGATCACAATCGAAGACGTGCGGGAGAGAGAGCGAGCGAGCGAGCTGGTCAAGCGGCTGGCCAGCGGGCTTGGCGGCCGGCCCGCGTATCGGGCCGACGAGGCAGGTCCGGCGACCCGGCGCAGCGTTGACGGGTCTGGCCGCATCCTTGAGACCATCTACAACGGGGAGGGGGAGGTGGTCGACGAGGAGGAGGTCGGCGACGTCACCGACCTGCCTGTGGAGGCCGAATACGTAGATGGTAAGGGAAGGCTCCTGAGCCTGGCGAGGGACGAGCTTGGGAACACCTTCGAGTGGGTTACGGACGAGGAGTTCGGCACGCTCGAGGCGAGGATCGTCCGGGCCGCCGACTGAGACGATCACGACCGCCAAGATGGGCCGCTGAATCGCACATACTTTCCCTGACACTGCTTGGGTAAGACCGGCCGAAATCGCTGGTAGAATCGACAGAGCATGAGCATTCCACGTTACTACACTGTCGGGGCCGTCGCGCAGGACCTGCGGTCGCTGAAAGCCCTGGACGAGCGGCTGGAAGACGTGGACATTCCTGTCGATTCGCTCCTGGTGCTCTCGCGGCGCAAGGACGAACGCCTCGTGAGCGTTACGCTCCCTGGTGTCAGAACGCGCAGGGTCGAGTCAGGGCTCTCGCGGACGCAGTGGTTCGAGTTCGTCAGCACGTACCTCGGGGTGACGGCCGTGAGCGTCCTCATGGGTGCAGTCCATCTACCGACCGGGATCACCGTACAGGCCTTCATGACCCTGGCAGCCATCATCGGCCTCATCGTCTACCATCGCAGGCCGCATCTTATGAAGAACCTTCTCGCCATGGGCCTCCCAGAGAGCTTCGCTGAAGAGTGGGAAGCGGCCTTTCATGAAGGCTTCGCCCTAGCGCTGGCCATGGTCCCCGCTGACCTCTTCGATGAGACCCAGGACGCCTTCCTAGAGGACCCCGGGCTCAAATCTCCGCTCACCGTAGACAGAAGGCCAGTGTTGTAAAGCACTTCAGCTGGTCAGCTTCGTTCGTCCATAGGCCTCGCCCTGTCGCGCGGGAGCACCCCTCGGAGATTCTTCCGAGTCTCGGGCGTATTGTCCGGCTGAGTTGCTGAGAGCCGCCGTCAGGCGGCGTGCTGAAAGCTGCCAAGCTGATAAGCTCCCGTGATTGGCAGAGACCGGCGGACCCTTGGGAGTGATCTGCTCGAACTTTGGGTAACCTGTTAATGGCGCCTTTGGGCGCTCTTTTTGAGACTCGCTTCTACCATAGAAAGGACCAATATGAGGGACGCGTCGTACGATTTTCTGAAGAGGCTGCTCTCGATGCCAGGGCCCAGCGGCTACGAGGAGGCCGCCGCGAAAGTCTGGAGAGAAGAGGCCGAGAAGTTCGCCGAGGTCAGGGGCGATAGGATGGGAAACTCCTTCGCCAGCATCGGCACGGGCGGCTCACCGAAGGTCATGCTCGCCGGGCACATCGACGAGATCGGGGTGATGGTCACCCACATTGAGGAGAACGGCTTGCTCCGCTTTACCGGCGTTGGCGGCTGGGACCCGCAGGTCCTCGTGGGACAGCGCATCCGGTTGCTCGCAAAGGGCGGCGAGATTGCCGGGGTGATCGGCAAGAAGGCTATCCACGTTATGGAGCCCGATGAGCGCAAGAAGGTCTCCGAGATAAAGAGTCTCTGGATCGACGTGGGCGCCAAAGACGCTGAGGAGGCCAGTGGCATGGTCCGCGTCGGGGACGTTGGCGTGATCGACCAGGACCTCGTGGAGCTTCCGAACGGGCGAATAGCCTCCCGCTCTGTGGATAACCGAATGGGCGCGTTCGTGGTACTCGAGGCCCTGAGGTTGCTCTCAGATGAGGATGATCTCGGTGCCGAGGTCGTGGCCGTGGCCTGCGTGCAAGAGGAGATAGGTCTCTACGGCGCCCGCGGGGCTGCCTTCGGGCTCGACCCCGACGCGGCCATCACCGTTGACGTGACCCACGCTACGGACACCCCCGGCGTATCCAAGAACGAGCACGGGGATCACTCCTTGGGCAGCGGCCCCGTGCTGAAACGGGCGACGAACATCTCGCCCATCGTCTCGGAAGGCCTCATAGCGGCGGCGGAGGGCGAGAACATCTCCTACACGCTTGAGGCCGACTCGCGCTCGACAGGGACCGACGCTGACGCCATACAGTTCACAAGGGCCGGAATCGCGACGGGACTCGTCTCGTGCCCGAACCGCTACATGCACTCTCCAAACGAGGTCGTCGACGTAGAAGACGTAGAGAATTGCGCCCGTGTGATCTCCGCCTACATAAAGACCCTTAGCGCGGAGACGAACCTGGTCCGTTGACCGAGGGCTCCCGTTGACCACCGAGGAGGAACCGAAGCAGCGGGCCTCGACTCCTGTCGAGGCCGCGCTGCTGTTGACGGTCTTCTTCTTCGGGACCAACTTCACGGCAGTCAAGATCGTCGTCGAGAGCGTCCCGCCGATCCTCTTCGCCGCAACGCGCTTCACCCTGGCCGGTCTCCTGCTGCTCCTTTTCGTGCCCTTCCTCGAACCTGGGAGTCGCCTGCGCCGCGAGGACTTCCTCGCTGTTCTCGGCCTCGGGGTGGTAGGCGTTACCCTCACCCAGACGGTATTCACCATCGGGGTGAGCCTGACGACGGCGGCGAACACGGCCCTTGTCTACTCGACTGCCCCAGTGTGGGGGATGCTCCTCGGATTCGCACTCGGGCTCGAGCGGCCGAGGCTGGCTGGCATCCTCGGGATAGGACTCTCCCTCCTCGGGGTCGGGTTCATCGTGTACGGCGGGCTCGAGTTCGCGGGCACGAGCCTTCTCGGCGACGCCCTCATACTGGTCGCTGCCGTGTTTTGGGGCTCCTACACCGTCCTCTCGCTCTCACTTCTGCAACGCTACTCTCCCGTTGCCCTCGCTGCCTACGCTATGACCCTCGGCGGCCTCGCGGCCTTCCCGCTCGCAGCCCTCGATCCTGGTGGTCTCGATGTCGGTTCCCTGGACGGCCTGACGTGGGCAGCGGCGGCCTATTCTGCGCTCTGCTCCTCGGCCTTCGGCTTCGCCGCCTGGGGGTATGGAGTCTCCCACGTCGGGGCGAACCGCGTCCTGATCTACCAGTACCTCGTCACCCTGACAGGGGTGACCACGGGCATCGTCCTCCTCGGCGAGGACTTCGGACTCGAACAACTCGTCGGCGCAGTCGTGATCCTCTGTGGCGTCTACCTCGCGAGAAGTAGATAGCCGAGGGTTCGGACCTTCCGGTTCACCCCCTTTCGGAGCGTCGTCTGGTCCGGCGGGTGCTTCTGGAGCCCTCCGGTTCTGGCAAGACGAAGATCAGGGCGAGGACGACGATCAGCGCCAGGCTCGCCGTCGGGCTGACGAAGGCGAGCGCGAAGGCCATGATGTAGAGGATCGTGCCGAGCACGTAGCGGCGCGTCATGGTACGCAGCAAGAGAGGGTCGAGCTCCCTATCTATGAGGCGGTGGTTCCCGGCGGCGTAGAGCCAGAGCATGGTGAAGAAGACGGCAGTAACGGCCAGCGTGCCACTGTACACGGCGACGGCGGTAGTCCGGTGCTCGTCGGTTCCTGGTATATAGTCGGCGAGCAGGGCCGTGGGAAAGGGGATAAAGGCCACGCACATCAAGAACACGATGTTCAGGAAGAGAAGGATGTGGTCTGAGCGTACGATCAGGCTGAAACGGTTGTGGTGGTTCGCCCAGACGGTGCCGATGACGAGGAAGCTGATCGCGTACCCGAGATACGAAGGCCACAACTCGACGAGCTTCTCGGAAAGAGATTCCGTGCCTACCACATGCGGAACCCCGATCTCTATGATGAGGAGCGTGATCGCAATGGCGAACACCCCGTCTGAGAAGGCCTCTATCCTTCCTGTATCGCTACTTTGCCCGCCGTTCGCAGTAACCGGGACTCCCTCTTCGTGTTGACCCCTATCCTATAGTTTGCACCATTCAGGAGTCCGGGCGCAACGCACCAGCATCCTCACCGGCCCAATTTACTCGCTACACGCTGGCTGGTAGGTCAGGACCACGACGCCCGAACCGAACGTCCTGGTGTCGGCGAGTCTCAGGACGGTCGTATCGATCCCGTCACTGAACAGGCGTTTCCCGCTGCCAACCACGACGGGGAAGATCATGAGCCTGTATTCATCGATGAGGTCGTGCTCCAACAGCGTATTCACGAGGTCGCCGCTGCCGAAGACCAAGATGTCCTTGCCTGGCTGCTGCTTTAGCCTGGATATCTCTTCAGAGACGTTCTCCTTGATTATAGTCGAGTTGTTCCACTCAGCCTGTTCCAGGGTCGTCGAGACAACGTACTTGGGGTAGCCGTTCATCCAGGCGCCGTACTCCCCTGTTTGCTCGGCCATCTGAGGCCAGGCAGCTGCGAAACCCTCGTAGGTGACCCGCCCCAGCAGGAGGGCGTCGCTTGCAGCCAGTTCGTCGAACTTGAACTTATCCTGCTCTTCGCTTCCGAACTGAATGCTCCAACTCGGGTCTTCGACCACACCGTTCAGTGACACGAACTCCGATACGATCACTCTTCTCATGATGACCTCCTTAGAGTCGTTTTCGCCCTACATACCTACGACGAGCGGGCAACCGTGAAATCGACAATGTGCCAAAAAATCTTTGCAATCTCGTCCACGGACAGCGGATCGGGTCAGGCATCGACCCGCCGAGCACTCGACTCGGCCAGCCGGTCCGAGAGGAACGCCCTTTCGGCCTCGTTGTCGGTGAGGTCGAGCGCGGCCCGGTAGGCGGTGGCGGCTTCGCGGTGGCGGCCGAGGCGCCTGAGCAGGTCGGCCTTGGTCGCAGGCAGGTATCGGTAGCCGGACAGGCGGCCCTCGCGCTCCAATAGCTCGACCTCGCCCAGCGCGGCCTCAGGCCCTCGCACCATGGCAACGGCGACGGCACGGTTCAGTGCCACTACCGGCGAGGGCCAGACTTTGTGCAACTCGTTGTAGAGCGTCAACACCTGGGGCCAGTCGGTCTCTGCGTAGCTCGGTGCCGCGGCGTGCAACGCCGCGATGGCCGCCTGCAGCACGAACCGGCCAGGATTGCCGCCCCTGAGCGCCCCGACTACCAGCCGGTGTCCTTCTACTAGCGCGGCCCTGTCCCAGGCCGACCGATCCTGCTCCTCCAGCAGGAGCAGGCGACCGTGGGCGTCGGTGCGGGTGGGTCGCCGGGCGTCTGTAACCAGGAGCAGCGCGAGCAGCCCCCGCACCTCCCGCTCGTCGGGCATCAATCTCAGCAGCATGCGGGCGAGGTCCAGTGCTCGCTCGACAAGGGCGCTGCGCACCAGCTGCTCGCCTGACGGCGCCGTGTGCCCGGTGGTGTAGAGCAGGTGGATGACGGTGAGGACGGCGTCCAGTCGGTCCGGCAACTCGTGCGCCTCGGGCACGCGGTAGGGGATTCGGGCTGCCGAGATCTTCTTCTTTGCCCGTGTCAGGCGCGCCGCCATCGTCGGCTCGGAGACGAGGAACGCCCGCGCGATGTCGCCCGTGCTCACGCCGCAGACGAGGCGAAGGGTGAGTGCCACCTGGGCCTCTCTGGAGAGCGACGGGTGGCAGCAGGTGAAGATGAGCCGCAGACGGTCATCAGGCACCGTGACGTCGGTTGGGTCATTCATGTCGGCCTCATCGGGTTGCACGAGCAGGGGCAGCTTCGAGCGCAGCGTTTGCCCGCGACGCAGCGCGTCCAGCGCCTTGCGTTTGGCTACGGTGGTGAGCCAGGCTGCAGGTTTGCGGGGCACGCCGTCGCGTGCCCAGGCAGAGAGCGCCTCTGTGTAAGCGTCCTGGACGTACTCCTCGGCGAGATCCAGGTCCCTTGCGACGCGCGCCGTCGCGGCGAGCACGAAGGCCCCACTCGCGACGGTGCGCATCAGCGACGGCCCGTTCGACCGGGGTGGCGCGGGCCGGGCTCACCCCAAGATCGGCCTGACTTCGACGCCGCCGCGCCGCGTGGCGGGGGAGAGCCTGGCGATCTCCAGCGCGTGATCCAGGTCGCGCGCCTCGATAACGGTGACCCCGCCAAGCACCTCCTTGGACTCTACGAACGGACCGTCGGTCACCACGTCGCCACGGACCGATGTCGCTGTGGAGCTCGGCTCCAACGCCTGCGCGCTGACGATCCTCCCGCCCAGTTCCTCGATCTGCGCCGCGTACCTGTCATGCGCCTCCAGCTCCTCCGGTGGCGCCTCCATCCAGTCCGCCGGCGTCGGGGCGTAGAGCAGAATTGCGTGCTGAGGCACCTTTGCACTCCTTCCTCTCGTTTTCGTCCTACACAACTACGACGAACGGGCCGTTACAAAATCGACTTCGCCCCACAATACCTCAAAGCGGTCTGCAAAGAGGTTCACCCTCTTTGCAGACCGCGGCTTTGGGTGTATCAGGTATCAGGAATTTGCTGCAAACAGATTTGGAGCAGCGGATTGTGTGTACCATGTGGCAGGATAGATTTTGTTGCGGCTAGTCCGAGGGGTAACCGGCAACATGAAGAGAGCGCCCCGGATCCGGGGTGCTCTCTTTATCGGCAAGGTTTAACCGTTGGACGGTGCGAAGTGCTTCACTGGGGGCGCTTTGCCAGGTTAACCTGGAGTGTAGTCTTTTCGTCGTTCCTGAAGATCTTCAACCCTATCGTATCGCCAGGCATGTACTTGCGCAGCGCCGAGAGCAGGTCGCCAGAGCTACGGACCTCCTCCGAACCTGCGGCGGTCACGACGTCACCGCGCTGAATTCCGGCGGCGTCGGCCGGCCCATCAGGCTCGACCTTCTCGACCAGCGCCCCTGAGTCTACGGGACTTCCGAACTTGCTCGCGGTCTCCTGGGTGAGATCAGAGAGGTAGACACCGAGGTAGGGGTGGACGGCCTCGCCGTTCTCGATCAGCTGGTCTGCCACGGAGATGGCCGTAGCCGAAGGTATGGCGAAGCCGATGTTCTCGGCACCCGTCTCGGCCGGCGGCAAGTAGGCTACGCTTATACCGATGACCCGGCCTTCACGGTCTGCCAGGGCGCCGCCCGAGTTGCCTGGGGAGATGGCCGCGTCGGTCTGGACCAGGTCGACCAGAGATGTGGCCTGCGTACCCCCTGTGTACTCAGCAGGGACCTCACGCCCCGTGCCGCTGATAATCCCAGAGGTGACCGTGGACTCGAAGCCCGATGGGCTGCCGACCGCGACCGCCGTCTGGCCGACTATCGGGTCCCTGCTCGCGAAGCTCGCGGACGGCAGGCCGTCGTGGTCCACCTTGACGACGGCGATGTCCGTCGTCGGGTCCGTGCCGACGACCTGTCCACGCTCTGTCGCTCCGTCTGCGAAGGCGACCTCGACGTCGCGCGAGCCCTCCACGACGTGGTTGTTGGTGATGATGTAGCCGTCGGAGCGGTAGATCACACCGCTACCCATACCCTCTTGCTTCTGCGCCCCGTACGGCGTCTGTCGGATCCCTGAGACGTTGATCTGCACTACCGAAGGGCTTAGTACGGAGGCGACTCTGGCCACGGGTTCGTCAGCCGGAATGCCGTCCGGGGCCGACTCGACCGGCTCGGCGGTCTGCGTCCTGCCCGGGTCGAGGTAGATGACGCCGAGCACGAAAACCAGCGTCGCCAGCCCCAAGAGCAGCAACAAGAAAGAGCGCTGTAAGGTGTGTCCCTTCATACTGTTACCTCCCCGATACTATTCCCCCGCCTTCCCGGTTCCAGAAGCGTCTTGAGAAGTCGCTCCGCCTTGTGCTGCGTCCGCCTGACAGCTCTTTCGGAGATGCCGAGCCTCGCCGAGAGCTCCCGCACGGTCGCCTTCGTGTCTCTATCCAGACCATAGCGGTTCACGAGCACGTCGCGTTCGCGCTCCGGCAGCCGCCTCATGGCCTCCTCGAGCCTGCGGCTCACTACCGGGTCAGGGCCGTGAGGTTCTGGGTCCTCCACGAAGTCTCCGAGCTTGTGGGCGCCCGCCTCGGGGCCGAGAGGCTGGTCAAGGCTCGAGACGCTGGGTACGGCCTCGAGGACGGATCTGACCTTGCCGATTTCCCATTCGAGCTGGCCCGCGGTCTCCTCCAGGGTCGGTTCGCGGTGGAGCTTCGATATCAGCTCGCCCTGTGCTTTGCGGACCTTGCGGAGCTTCTCGTTCATGTGGGCCGGGAGCCGGATCTCGCGACCCTTGTCCCCAAGGGCATGCTGTATCGACTGGCGGATCCACCACGTCGCGTACGTCGAGAAGCGGTTGCCCTTCTCGGGGTCGAACTTCTCTACTGCTTTTATGAGCCCGATGTTCCCCTCCTGAATAAGGTCCTCGAAAGGAAGACCATGCCCGCGATACTTCCTGGCCACGCTGACGGCCAGCCCCAGGTTCTTCTCCACCAGCCGCCTCCTGGCCTCACCATCATCGCCGGATCGCACCCTGCGGCCGAGCTCTACCTCCTCTTCGTGGCTGAGCAGCCCGCCCCTGCCTCCTATGCGCGCCATGTAGGCAGCAAGGAGTACAGGAGCTTCCGTCTCCTTTCTCGGATAAGTCGCCAACGCTCCTCCTTGTGGTGTGTGATCCCTCTGCCAAGTAGTGTGGACTTTGAAGATGTGAAGAGTTTTTGGGGTGCATGAGTGTTTTCACAGGAAAGGTCGTTTCAGAGGGCAGAGCCGCCGCAGAGCGGCGATATTTCTGCGAAGGTCGCACGGATGATGCGTCTCCTCTGGTCTTACGTCGTCTCCCGCAATACCTCGCTAGAAATCTCCCGGCGTAGGTGTGCTGCCAGGAGGCTCTCCCCAGCTCCTGGTGACGCTTCGACCCGGATGGGCGGGTCCTCAACGTGGCCCTCGGGTGCGCGGTTGCTCACTGCCCCCGCGAAGCCCGCCGTCTAGCCGGAACCCTGACGCCGTGATGGGCTTCTTCGCCGAGGACGCGGAACTCGTTTCGTCGGCGCCGTTCCCGAGTCGGGGTTCCCACAGGGGAAAGAGGCAGATACGCAACTTCGTGGCGGAACATATGGCGGGAAACATCCGCATGGACCTGACCAAGAAGCAGGTCGCGCGGAACGGGGTCGCCTGGACGGTTAGGTTGCTCGAGGGCGACGGTTCCCACGATCGGTCCGAGGCCGTCGTGGAGGCGCAGTTTCGGGATGGGAAGATAAGGGCTCTCCGCCTGGGCGACGAGACGCAGCCAGGGTGAGCAACGAACCTTCGAGCAAGCGCCGATCTTCTGGCATTGACCCTCGATCCGAGGTGCCGTGCTCGTGCGGATGCCATAGTCGAAGGAGCGACGAGGATCGGAGCAAGAAATCTTGGTAAGGTGATGTTGATCTATAAGGTGCTGGCTCGTAACGATTGAGCGTCGAGGGTACTGTAGAGTAGTGTCGTGATGGCAGGGGTGAGAGAACAGGGGCGAGCGATCTGCCCGGCGCTCGCTGGCGGTGGTTCGCCTGGTTCACCACCGCTGCGGTCATTGTAGGAGTACTCTCGACAGCATTCTCGCCTGGTCAGATCTTGCAGCTGCCACTCCAAAATCTGCTCGGAATCGAGAGATTGCCAAACGTCTACAGGATGGTCGAGACGTTCATGTACGCCCTCGTCGTCGTAGGAGCGTCCTCCATACTCCTGCGACTGCGTCGGGTGGAATGGGTAGAGCGCCAGCAGATCAAATGGTTCGCCTACACTACTGCAGTGGCGATCAGCGGTATCATCCTCAAGAACACCGTCTACCCGGTGGTAGGCGTGAGGTTGGTCTGGTGGGCGGGCTTTGTGCTCACCGTGGTCGGTCTTGCGGGCAACCCGATCGGCATGGGCGTGGCGATCTTGCGCTACCGCCTCTACCAGATAGACCACATCATAAACCGCACCCTCGTCTACGGCTCGCTCACGGCGGTGCTGGCTCTCGTGTATGTGGGCAGCGTCGTGTTGCTCCAAGGGGCCTTTCGAATCCTCACCGGGCAGGGGTCGCAGTTGGCTGTCGTGGCCTCCACCCTCGCCATTGCGGGCCTGTTCATACCGTTGAGACGACGAATGCAGTCGTTTGTAGATCGCCGCTTCTACCGGCGCAAGTACGATGCGACCAAGACATTAGAAGCCTTTGGTGCCAAGCTCAGGGATGAGACGAACCTTGACGCCGTGAGCGATGATCTCGTGGGCGTGGTAAGGGAAACGATGCAGCCCACCCACGTCTCGTTGTGGCTACGACCTCCCGCTGTGGTCGGTAAGGAGAAGGAGCAAGCCTGATGAGTTACCTACGAGACCTGGCGTACGATGGTGCGTCAGCAGGGTCTAAACGACGAGCAAGCCGCCGAGCTGATGGCGAAGATGGTACGCTGCGTGACGCGAGGCTAACAGCCCTCCCCTCACGCCTACTC
>JACCSM010000444.1 GCA_013698525.1 Rubrobacteraceae bacterium | reverse complement strand
GTTCGTACCTGGATCCTGCCAAGATCGTAGCGGTCCTGGTAGGTGATGCTCTTCTCTTCCTCGAGCGCCTCGTACTTCTCTCTGGCCTCCCGCAGCTTTCCCTGTCTCGCGAGCGTCTGCGCAAGAGAACTGCTGGCCGCAACGACGTTCGGGTTGAGCTCGAGCACATCACGGTAGCCCTTCGCGGCAGCGTCTAGATCTCCTATAGCGAGCCGGAGATTGGCCAGCGTCAGGTAAGGCAGGTAGTTGTTGGGGTCCCGCTCTATCGCATCCCTCAAAGCCAGAACCGCCCTATCGTGTTTTTTCTGCTGCCGCCATAGAAAGGACTGCGCCTGGAGCGCGTCGGTATCGAAGGGATCCAGGCGAACCGCCTTCCGCGATGCCTCCATCGCCCCCGCAACGTCCCCGGCAGCGGCCAGGCGCTGCTGCTCGCCAGTATAGTAATCTGACAGGTAGAGCAACGTGGCCAGCAGGGCCAAAACCCCCACCAGAAAACCCGCGGAGAGTCTGAAGATCACACGGCTCAAGCAAGATCACCGCCCATGAGGATATCCATAACACCCCCCGAATACAAGCCGCCTGGCGGGCGAAGCCGGCACGAAAAAGCGGGCCCCCGAAGGGACCCGCCTGGTTAAGCCTCGTCCGGTCGCTTAGCGGACGATCCTGCGGGCCAGTAGACCACCGGCTACGAGCAGGACACCGGCACCGAGCGCGATGAGCGACGAACCACCCGTGGGGGGAAGCTCGGCAGCGGGGCTGGCGCTAGCGCTGTACTGGTACTGCACTGCAGCAGGCGCAGAATACTGATACTGCGCGGCAGCCGCGGTGGCGGTGGCGGTGGCGCTGGCGACGACCGTCTCGACCTGGGCCACGCCGACGTTGCACTCCTGGGATATGTTCTGGATGTTGACGTTATCCCCGTACTGGCTTATCTGCACCTTACCGACTTCTGCCTGGACAGCAGTCTGTACGCAAGCTACATTGCCACTGCCAACCTGCGTCACCGACTGCGCCAGAGCCGGGACGGCGGCGGCCAATACCATGGCCAACATAGCCGCTAACAACATTACCTTCTTCAACTCTACCTCCTGTTCGAGATCTTCCTCTACAGGTCGCATTTTTTCACCTTTAGCCCACAATGTCAACACTGTTGCCAATATCTTTTACATTTTTCTTAAAGTTTCTTAATAATATAGGGGGCTGGGGCCTCTGTTTGGTGACGGGTACCGAAGTCCACGGTATACATGGTAGTCTTGGAGTCGATATAGTCGCCCGTACAGGCACCTATGCCTATTTCGTAGAACCTCCCGTCCAGTAAATTACGATGGTAGAGGGAACTGCGCATCCAGGAGCTAAACATGCCTTCCGGAGTAGCGTTGTATCCGATATTCTCTCCGCAGTAGGACGAGTGGTAACCGAAGAACGAAGACGCGTGCACGCGTCTTCGTTCTTCCCCTTTGTGTTGTGGGGAAGTAGTCGCGTAGGATCAGTCCTTCGAATGAGCGCGCGCGGCTTCCCGGAGGGTGCGATGCACGCAGAAAGGATACCTCATGAATGCATTCCCCCTCTCGTTGTTTCAGCTTGTAAGTATTTCAGCCAGTCAGCACTTCAGCTTGTCAACTTTTTGTTTTCGCTCATAGCCGAATGTGCAGTTTGCGGTAGGTTGGTACCTCTATACATCCCTTTACATGTCGACCTTTGTTTCGTCTCGGGCCAGTGCATTTTTCCGGCCTCGTGCTGGAGACTTCGTCTTCTATGATCCTTGTTCCTTGCTGTCGGGAGCGTCCTTGGTGCTGGTCTGTGCTGGCTCGGACAGGATGTGGTAGGTGACGAGGGACATCTCCTGCGTGGCGGCCCGGGATGCCAACTCGCTCGTGTCGCTGGCTATCACGACCATGAGATAGGCGTCTCTGGCGTCGCGCGCGCCTTCGGGGAAGACTACCCCGGCGTCTGCAAATGTGGTTCCGTAGTAGCCGATCTTGTGCGAGACTCGCGTCCCTTCCGGGAGAGGCTGGGGCAGGCGGTCTTCGAAGGCAGTGTTCGCCATGACGTCGAGCATCTCTGCCGAGAGGTCGGGGGTAGTGTAGGAGGGATCGGAGATCTTCTCCAGCATAAGCAGGACGTCGTTTGGGGTCGTGGTATTGGGGATCCAGTACTCCGTCGAGCGTGCGCCCACACGGTACAATTCAGCCCTGATGTAATCCCTTC
>JACCSM010000455.1 GCA_013698525.1 Rubrobacteraceae bacterium | reverse complement strand
GGCCTCGCCGACATGGCCCAGGCCCTCCGCTCGGGCAGACAGCACAGGGCCAGTGGCGAGCTCGGCATGCACGTCCTCGAGGTCATCCACGCGTTCCTCGACTCATCCGAGCGGGGCGAGCACGTCGAGGTTGGCAGCACCTTCGAGCGTCCTGAGCCGTTGCCGGCCAGATCACCCGCGGGAATCTTCGGGGGTGGGGCATGAGGCAAGACCAGATCTCACGCCAGCTCTATACCGTCCGCGAAGAGACAGCCCGCGACATGCCAGGCACGCTGCGCCGGATCTCGGAGATCGGGTACCCCGCCGTCGAGTTCGCTGGATACGGAGATCTCTCCCCGCAGGACCTGAAAACCATCATCGACGACCTCGGCATCAGCGCCTCCGGCGCCCACGTCCCCTTCGACTCCTGGGAGACAGGCCCAGAAGCAGTCATCACCGACATGCACACCCTTGGCTGCGCCCACGCCATCCTCCCAATGGTCCCTCCGGAGCATCGCGCGGACGAGACCATGGTAGCCAGACTTGCCGAGAGCCTCAACCGCTGGGGAGATCTGTGTCGCCAGGAGGAGGTGACTCTCTCCTACCATAACCACGACTTCGAGTTCGCACCCATGGGCGAGACGACGATGTGGGATGTCCTAGTCAGGGAGACGGACCCAAGTGTTGTCCATTTCGAGTTGGATCTCTACTGGGTCCGCTACGGTGGCGCTGACCCGGAGCCGCTGCTGCGGGACCTCGCAGACCGCATACCGCTCGTCCACCTCAAAGATATGGCCTCGGACGACCAGCGCTCCGACCTCCCGGTAGGGGAAGGGACCATGCCGTGGACTAGCCTCCTGGAGGCAGCCGATGCAGCCGGGGTGGAATGGTACGTGGCCGAGCAGGACAACCCGAGGGACGCGCTCGAAGACGTGCGAACCAGCCTGCAAAGTATGCGCGAGCTCGCAAGCGAGTAGAGTCTACGCGTCTCCGAAGGCCGCGTCTATCTTTCTGAATTGGCGGTCGCAGAGCCTGTATACGATGTAGGCGGTGACGCTGCCCGTGATGATCACCAGGAACGGCAGTACCACCGTGAGCCCAACCATCACTGCCAAAAACACGACGCACACAACGGTGGTTGGCAGCCTCCCGATAGAAATGAGCAGGGAGTTCTTGATTACCGTCTTCCAGTCGGCTTCGTAGTGAACCATCACAGGGAATAGGAAGACAGAACCAAAAGCGTATAGAAAGCACACGAGCACGAGTACTGACTTCAGCACGACCTCGGCCCCGAAGGGGAGCTGGTTGGCCACGAGGAAGTCGAGGAAGAGCGCCACCCCGAACACCGTCCAGACCGCTCCCACCAGGATGCTCTGTCCGAAGTTCTCCCGAAAGCGCGTGACGAACGTACGCGTCAGGCTGTCTTCCTTCCCGCGCACCCAGTCCCGCACCACACCGAACATGGCCGCGGTAGAGGGGAAGATCGTCACCACAGGCAGGCAGGCTACGAGCCACATCAGGTTGAGCAGGAAGAAGTCGGTGGCCACATCAAGCCACCTGTAGACCCTCGTGTCTAATAAGTTCATCGTCCCACGCTCACGATCTCCTGATCAACTGCGCACCATTATCCCTCAGAACCGGTGCCGCGCACCATCAAGGACACAAAACCCGCTCCGCCGCGCTCGCCGGTCCTGAGGCCAGGACGGCGAATAGTCACAGGACACCCTGAAGGAAGATGGTACGAAGGTAGAGAGCGCACGCGGAAACTGGTTGAAGCCGGGAACTTACCCTGGACTTGTGCCAAAACGGGGTATGCGCGATGCTGGATCAGGCGACAGAGGAGATCGGTAAGTTGCGAACGAACGACGGCTACATCGACACCCATGTCAGGGAACCGCTGGTCGAGAAGAACGTCTTCACGCGAATGCCCCGGGAGGGCGTCTCGCCGCCCTCGTTCGAGGATGCGTGGAATATCTTGCCCCAGCCCTTCTGGAAGGGCCATGAGGGCGCCATAGATTGCTACCGCGGGGCGTGGGAGCTGGCGTTCTCCAACTTGCGTCGTCCCGAGCCGGAGAGCGGCTTCGTCGCCAGCTTTATCGACACGGCCTTCAACGACTGCCTGTTCATGTGGGATTCGGCCTTCATCTTGCTGTTCGCCCGCTACGGCCGCCGCGCCTTCGACTTCCAGCGCACCCTGGATAACCTCTATGCCAGCCAGCACCCCGACGGGTTTATCTGCCGTGAGATCGGCACCTTCGACGGCAAAGACCGCTTCGAGCGCTTCGACGCGGCGAGCACGGGGCCCAACGTTTTGCCGTGGACGGAGTGGGAACACTACGGTGACACAGCCGACCGCGAGCGCCTCGGGCTGGTCTTCCCTGTCCTCGTCTCCTACCACAGGTGGCTGCGGCGTCATCGCACCTGGCGCGACGGCACCTACTGGACGTCAGGCCTCGGCTCCGGAATGGATAACCAGCCACGGTTCCCAGGGAGGCAGGTGGGGGAGGTCGGGTGGCCCGAGCGCCTCACCTACCACGGGCACGCGGTCTGGATCGACACGTGCCTCCAACAGATGCTCTCGGCGGATCTGCTGCTGCAGATGGCCGACGCCCTCGGCCGCACCAAAGAGGTCGCGGACCTTCGCGAAGAGCGTGACAGGCTCACCCTGACGGTCAACGAACGCCTGTGGAACGAAGAGAGTGCTTTCTACCACGACGAGCTTGCAGATGGAACGCTCTCGGGCGTCCAGACCATAGGGGCCTACTGGGCACTGCTGGCAGGCGTGGTGCCACAAGAGAGGATCTCGCGGTTCGTCGGACACCTCGAAGACCCCAACAGGTTCGGGCGTCCCCATCGCGTGCCTTCGCTATCGGCCGACCACCCGGAGTACGACCCTGATGGCGGCTACTGGCTCGGCGGGGTATGGCCGCCGACGAACTACATGGTCCTGCGGGGACTGGACCGGGCCGGCTACAACGAGCTGGCGCACGAGATCTCCCGCGAGGACCTCGACCACGTGGTAGGGGTCTTCGAACAAACCGGGACACTCTGGGAGAACTACGCCCCGGAACGTACGGCGCCAGGCAACCGTGCCAAAGACGACTTCGTGGGCTGGAGTGGCCTGGTACCCGTCGCAGGACTCTTCGAGTACGTGTTCGGGCTGCGCGCCGACGCGCCGTCAGGACGGCTCCTGTGGGACGTACGGCTCC
>JACCSM010000449.1 GCA_013698525.1 Rubrobacteraceae bacterium | reverse complement strand
AGGTCCTCATCGCCGGCCAGGGCACTATCGGGCCGGAGATCCTCGAAGACCTGCCCGATGTCGAGACCGTGCTCGTGCCCGTCAGCGGCGGAGGGCTTATCGGTGGGATCTCGGCGGCCATCAAGCTGTCCCGCCCCGAAGTGCGTGTGATCGGGGTCGAGCCCGAGCTCGCGGCCGACGCCAAAGCCAGCCTGGAGAGCGGAAAGCTGGTTGAGTTCCCAGCGGATCAGGTCGCCCGCACGGTCGCTGACGGTCTGCGCGTGCAGAGCCTCGGCGAGGCGCCCTTCGAGCATATCCGCGCCTTCGTCGACGACATCATCACCGTGACGGAGGAGGAGATTCTGGAAGCCATGCGCCGCCTGGCCCTGCGGGCCAGGCTCGTCGCAGAGCCGAGCGGGGCTGTGACGTTCGCGGCCTACCTCTTCCACAGGGCAGAACTGCCGGCCTCTCGCCTCACCGTGGCCGTGATCAGCGGCGGCAACGTCGAGCCAGGCCTCCTCGCCGAGGTCCTCTCCACGAAATAAGGGTAGGCGACTACGTTCAGCGCGGTGTGGTCTCGACGGGGTCGCCGACACGAACGGTCCCGAGCGCGTCGTGGATGAGGTTGCGTCCGAAAAAAACCTCTCCGTCGGTCTTTCGGTAGGTCGCGAGCGTACGCAGCGGCTCTTTACCGCGGGCGAGCGTTCTCTGGTCGACCGTGGTGATAGAGCAGCGTGGGCACGGCTCGGCGACCCGGAAAGGCACGCTGCCTATCCTGAGCCGGCTCCAGTCGTCTTCGGCGTACGGCCCGCATCCCCTGACGACGAAGTTCGGCCTGAAGCGGTTCATGGGCAGAGGGTCTTCCAGTCGACTGTTCAGGTCTTCGAGTGAGGCCTCTGAGATCATGAGGAAAGCGAACCCGTCAGCAAAGCCGACCTGATCCCCACTCTCCGCAATTGACGAGTCAATCAACCTAAGGTCGTCGTCAGGCTTGTGGACGAGCTGGCAGGGGAACTCCAGGAACTCGCTGAACCAGCGGTCGGCCTCCCCGCCCACGAGATCGCCCTTGTTCGTGTCGCCAAAGACGCGCACGTCTATCAGGTTAGCGGGACCTTGTCGAAGTGGTATCCCCAGCTCGGGCATGCCAGGCGCGCCGACGATCAGGTACTCGGTAGCGAACCGAGTGGAGATCAGTGCCATCCGCGGATGGGCGCGCTGCGTCATAAACTCGCCAGTCTCATCGACGAGCATCCAGCGCCGGTCGTGGCGGAGGCCCGTAGCGCTCAGGCCGGATCTCTGCAAGGAGATCCCGGTGCAGGATTTGATCGGGTAGACGTATAACCCGCTCAGGGTGACGTTCTCAGCGGCGTGCAAGATCCACCTGAGATCTATCCATTCTTTGCCCAACGCGAGCGGCGAGGGCCGCCTTCTCTCTATCCGGAATCTTCAACGCGCCCGCGGTCTCGAGCATGACGGCGGCGAACTGCTGCTCTGCGTAAGGGGTGTCTGGTGGCAAAGGTACGACATGCCAGTGGACGTGGGCGTTGCCCTGGTTAGAGCCGAGCGAGAGAATGTACACCCGCTCGGCCCCTACCTCCGCTCGCACCGCCTCAGCCACGCGGTGGACGACTCGTTGCAATCCGAGGTACTCCTCGACGGTGAAATCGCCAGCCACCTGCTCTTTATGCTCTTTCGGTGCGACCAGCGTGTACCCGTACTGCGTCGGATTCATGGCTAGAAAGACGATAGCCCCTTCGTCTTCGTAGACGATGCGATGATCAGGGAACGCAGGGTCCCGCGCCACGATCTTGCAGACGAAGCAAAGTCCGGACCGTACCCGTTTCACGTAGGCGTCAAGGTCGGGCATGTAACGTTCGAACATTATCCATACCCGGCGCGAAGGTTCTGGGGCTGTCTTGTGCGAAGCGGCATGGACACCATGATCCACCTTAACGCCGGCCGCTTCAAGCTCTCAGGCCGGACTCTCACGAGACGCTGAGATAATAGAATTGCCAGGAGTGCTTTCGGCCTCCAGGCCGGAGATATCCTTTCTGACTGCAGCGACCGCCTCCTCGATGGGAACTATGTAGCTTTCTGAGCTGCGCCGGGCTTTGATCTCGACTCCTCCCCTTTGCAGGGAACGGGGCGTCAGGGTAAGGCGTATGGGCGCCCCGATCAGGTCGGCGTCCTTGAACTTCGCCCCCAGGCTCTCACGCCGGTCGTCGTACAGCACCTCAACGCCAGCGGAGACCAACCCCTCGTAGAGCCCCTCAGCCACCTCCCCGGCTTCGGCCGCGACGATGTGGACGTGATAAGGCGCGACGGAGACGGGCCACATTAGCCCGTCCTCATCGTGGTGCTCCTCGGCGATGCAGGCCAGTAGCCGCCCGACGCCGCTGCCGTAAGATCCCATCACCACGGGCTTTCGCTGTCCGTCCTCGTCCAGGTAGCTCGCGCCGAGGGCCCCGCTGTAGCGCGTGCCCAGCTTGAAGATATTCCCGACCTCGACGCCCCGCGCCGCGCGCATGATGTTGCCGCACTCAGGACAGAGTGAACCGTCCCCGGCCGCTGCTATGTCGGCGACAGTGTCAGCTTCGAAGTCCCTGCCGTAGTTCACGTTCAGGAAGTGGAAACCCTCTTCGTTGGCGCCTGCGACGAGGTTGGGGGAGGCCGGGATCTCATCGTCAACGACCACGAGCGCCCCCTCCACCCCGAGCGGGGAGCCATATCCCGGCTCGGCTCCGAGGGCCCTGACCTCCTCAGGCAGCGCGGGTCTAAGCTCGCTCGCCCCGACCGCGTTCGCCAACTTGGTCTCATTAAGCTCCATGTCGCCACGGACGACGGCGAAGACGAACCGCTCGGAGCCATCGACCGTGGCGACTAGGAAGATCGCCTTGGCCGTGCGGGACTCGGGTATCTGTAGAACGCGGGCCAGCGACTCGATCGTGGCTGCACCGGGTGTGGCGACCTTCTCTATCGGTCTGTGCTCCTCGGCTTCGGCAGTAGGTTTGCGGAACCTCGCCACCTGGCGGTTTGCGGTGTAATCGCAATTGTCACAGATGAGGATGGTGTCCTCCCCGACGGGAGCCAGGTACATGAACTCGTGGGCCATGCTCCCTCCCATGATGCCCACGTCTGCGCCGACCGCCATAGCCGGTAATCCGCACCGGGCGAAGATTCCGAAGTATGCCTCGTAGAGCGTACTGTACTGTTTGTCCAGGCCCACCGCGTCCCTGTCGAGGCTATACGCGTCCTTCATGGTGAACTCACGAGCCCGGATCAAGCCTGCTCTGGGACGCTGATCGTCCCGGAACTTGGTCTGGATCTGGTACACGAGCCTTGGCAACCTCTTGTAAGAATCCACCTCGCTCGCAGTAAGGCTGGCGACGATCTCCTCGTGGGTCATAGCCAGGACCAGCTCCCGATTTCTGCGATCGCTGAGCCTTACTAGCTCCTGCCCCGTCGCACTGTACCGGCCGGATCTCTCCCATACATCAGCGGGCTGTACTACAGGCATCGACACCTCCTGCCCGCCCGCAGCATCCATCTCCTCCCGCAAAA
>JACCSM010000446.1 GCA_013698525.1 Rubrobacteraceae bacterium | reverse complement strand
GAAGCCGGCATCAGGAGCTCCGACCTGCTCATAGCGGCGAGTAACTCCGACGAGGTAAATATCATCGCTTGCCTGGCTGCGAAGGCCCAAGGAGTCTCCCGCACAGTGGCGCGTATACACAATTCCGACTACTTCGAGGCAGGAGAGCCGTTCGCCAGGGAGATGCTTGGGATCGACTTCATAATCCACACGGAGCAGATGGCAGCGCAGGAGATCAAGAAAGCGCTGCTGGTGCCTGGTGCGATAAACGTGGACAGCTTCGCCGAAGACACGATCGAGGTGGCCGAGGTGATCCTGAACGAGGGTTCTGAGGCCGTGGGCCGCGCGCTGCGCGACGTGAATTTGCCCGACGACAGCCTCATCGTCGGCGTCGTTAGGGGTGGAGAGGCGCTCGTGCCGAAAGGTGGAACGGTGCTCGAGCGAAGGGACCACGTGCTGCTGATCAGCGGCCGCAGGCAGATCTCCGACGCCGTTGGCGCCCTGGCCACGGACACGGCGCCGGTAAGGGAGGTGACCATCTACGGCGGAGGGCGCATCGGTCTGCGGCTGGCCCTCTCGCTCGAGAAGGCAGGCATGTCGGTGAGGGTCATTGAGAGGGACGAGAGCAGGGCGCGCTACGTAGCTTCCCAGCTCAGGAAGGGGTTCGTGCTCCACGACGAGGGAATCTCCCGCGACTTCTTGCTCCAGGAGGGCGTGGACCGTACCGACGCCTTCGTAGCCGTCACGGGGGACGACAGGGCCAACCTCCTCGCCGCTATGTACGCCCGCCAATTGGGGGCCCGAATAACCATCGCGGGTGTAAGCCGCGGCGAGTTCGCGCCGCTCGCCGACGCCCTCGGGGTCGACCTGACGATCTCACCGAGGATGCTGGCTGCCGAGGCCATACTCCGCTTTGTGCGCAAGGGCGAGGTCATAGATGTGGCCCTACTGGCGAGCGGGGCCGAGATGATCGAACTCAGAGTCCCCGAGCGGTGCAGGGTCGCAGGCCGCCCACTCTCTGAGGTAGGGTTCCCCGAAGGTGCTATTGTGGGAGCCCTACTGCGCAACGGGACCGTCATCATCCCGACGGGCCAAGAGATTCTCAGGCCGGGCGACGACGCAGTCGTGTTCACCGTCGAGGATGCCGTAGAAGAGGTCGAAAACCTCTTCGCCACCTAGCTTGAACCCGAGGGTCATCATCAGGGTGAACGCTGGTGTGATCCTTGCGATAGGGCTGGCGCTCCTTGTCCCCCTCGCGCTCTCATTGCTCTACAGCGACGGATCGTGGGCGAGCTTCCTGCTTCCTGCCACGCTGATGGTCGCGGCCGGTATCGTTGGCATCCGAGCCGCCAGGCCCCGGGGCCGCGCACCTGAGTACGTATCGAACAGGGATGTCTACCTCTCCGTGACGCTGGCCTGGACGCTCGCCGCACTGCTCGGCGGTACGCCGTTTCTCGTCGAGGGCACCTTCCATAGCCTCCTCGATTCCAGCTTCGAGGCCATGAGCGGGTTCACGACCACGGGGGCGACCCTACTCTCGGACATCGAGGCCGAGACCCCATCCATACTTTTCTGGCGGAGCATGACCCACTGGCTCGGGGGAATAGGGATCGTGGTCCTCTTCGTCGCGGTCGCGCCGCTGCTAGGGGTCGGGGCGGCGCGTCTGATCGGCGCGGAGATGTCGGGACTCACCCAACCCCGCCTGACGCCCCGGATCGCGGACACGGCCAAGGCCCTCGTGGTCATCTACCTCGCCATCTCCGTGGCCGAGACCGTCGCGTTGCTACTTGCGAGGATGCCGCTCTACGACGCCGTCATCCACACGTTCGGCACCGTTGCTACGGGGGGTTTCAGCAACAAGACCGCGTCGGTCGGCTTCTACGACTCGCTCGCCATAGAGGCGATCATCGGCTTTTTCATGGTGGCCTCGGGCGTCTCGTTCTCGCTCTACTACCTCCTCTACACCAGGCGCCGGCTCGATGTCTTGCTCGACAGGGAGCTGCTGGCTTACCTCGGAATAATCGCGGCAGCGTCCCTCTTCATTTGGGGGACCCTCGTCCTCGAAGGAGACTACGGGGCCTCCTGGGGCAGGGCGCTCAGGGACTCGGCGTTCGCGGTCTCCAGCATCATCACCACGACAGGATTCGTAACGGCGGACTTCGACCAGTGGGACACGGCATCCAAGATCTCCCTCGTCCTGCTCATGTTCATCGGGGGATGCGCGGGTTCGACAGCGGGAGGGATCAAGGTCATCCGTGTCCTCATCATCTTCCGCACGATCCTCCAGGACGTCTTCAGGATGATTCATCCGCGTGCGGTCACACCGCTGCAGATAGGCGGGCGCATGGTGCCCGAGACCGTGCGGATCGCGGTCCTCGGGCTCTTCGCGGCCTGGATCGGGGTCTTCGGTATAGCGACGTTTATCGTGGCCCTCCAGGGGGAGCTGACGCCTCTCTCTTCTGCCACCGCGGTTGCGGCGACCCTGAACGACGTTGGTCCTGGGCTGGGGCAAGTAGGTGCCGCGGAGAGCTACGAGATCGTCAATCCACTCGGCCGTTTTGTACTTACCGTCTGTATGCTCCTAGGGAGGCTGGAGATCTTCACCGTCTTAGCGCTTCTCTCCCCAGCATTCTGGCGTCGATGAGCAGAAGTCTATGACTCCTGCTCATCGCTCTCGCGGTAGGTCGATGATTCTGCGTCCCATGAGGCTCTCGACGAGCTCGACTGCGAGCGTTGCGGTGCCGTTCTTGACGTCCAGGATGGGGTTGACCTCGACCACGTCGAGCGAAGAGACTATCCCTGCTTCGTTGACCAGCTCCATCAGGAGGTGCGCCTCCCTGTAGGTAAGCCCCCCGCGCACAGGGGTGCCGACGCCGGGGGCGACCTCGGGGTCGACAGCGTCGAGGTCGAGCGAGAGGTGTACCCTGTCGACGTGTGACAAGCCCTTGATGGCACTTCGCACAACGCGTGCCGCGCCGTAGGCGTCGATGTCCTTCATCGTGTAGACCCTCACGCCTGCCTCGCGCAGCAGGTTCTTCTCCTCCACATCCACGGAGCGCAGGCCGATGATGATGACGTCCTCGGTCCTGACGTTCG
>JACCSM010000435.1 GCA_013698525.1 Rubrobacteraceae bacterium | reverse complement strand
GCGCCGTCGAACCGCTCGTAGTCGACTGGTTGGAAGTTCCTCTGGAACATCGAGATCATCTGCGGGTCGGGATCTGTGCCGGAGATAAAGTGGAAGACCTCCTGATAGTCGCCCTCTTTCACCCTTTTTTCTATCTTCGGGAAGTCTCTGGCTTCGCAGGCTTCCACGTCGTTCCGCTCACCCGTCTCGCTGGTCTTGAGGTAGAAGTCGAGCCTGTCGCCTGTGTCGCAGCGGACTACCAAGGTGTCCTTGCCTTCGTGGCCGACGACGTAGAGGGCGGCCTCGCGGACCTGTTCCTTGGCCGGGGTGGTGTAGTAATCCATCGAGAAGAGCAGGTACGCAAGGCCAACGCCGGCCAGCCCCACGGCCATGGTTCCCTGGAACACCGCCGCCGCCCTGCCCGAAAACGTGCGGGTTACGGAGCGTGCCAGCAGGAGGTAGATGGCGGGTAGCGAGACAAGTAGGTTCTCGTCCGTGAGCATAGACTGCGACGCCACGTAGGCCACGATGAACGGTCCCAGGGCCCACGCTGCGAGCAGCAAGCCCGGTGGGATTCCGCGTCCCTTTCTGCGGGGCCGCAGGTCGTCCCAGCCCCGGATAAGGAGGAAGCATAGCAGCGTCCACGCGGCGAGCGAAAGCAACCCCGAGCGGCCGAAGAGGAACTGAAAATAATCGGGCAGGACCTGGAGTGTCGGCTCCCCGCTCTGTGTACCTGACCGAGCCTGGTGGGCCATGCTAGGCAGCCAGGGCAGGTAGGCGAGTGCCACAGGGACGTAAAGGAGCACCACACTTCGCAACGTACCGTAAGCGAGCGCCGCCAGTGCGGCGCCCTGCAACACGACCAGGAGCAGCCCGAAATAGTGCAGGTAAGCGCAGAGCACGGCGCCGATGACGTATAGGGCGGCCTCTCTCGCCGGCAGTTCCCGACGGTAGCGCAGGCCGAGCATTACGTTCCACCAGAAGTAGGTGGTGAGGATGGAGAGCAGAATCAGCATCGAGTAAGAGCGGGCCTCCTGGCTGTAGTAGATAGGGGCCCAGAGCACCGCGAGGAAGAGTGCCGCTATGAGCCCCTCACGCTCCGAGTAGAGCCTTTTGCCGAGGAGGTAGATCGCCGGTATACACAGGCACCCCGCAAGGGCAGAAGGGAGCCTCAAAGCCCACTCTGAATCACCGAAGATCCACTGCGCGAAGCGGAGGATCAGGAAGTAGAGGGGAGGATCGATATCACTTCGCACGCCCCCGATGACCTGAGAGATCGTCTCCCTGGTGCTGAAGTCCCAGCTCGCCAGCTCTTCGCCCCAGAGCGACTGGAAGCCCAGGCCGTAGAACCGCAACACCGCACCGAGGAGCATGATCGCCAGCAGGGCAAGGAGTGCCCTGTTCTCCGACGAATAGAGTAGAGGCCGTTCGCGTACGGCCTCTACCAGCTCACGTACGGTCCCTACTCCAGAGGGCTTCCCGCGACGGTAGGCGCGCACCGGTTTCTTCTCGCTCGTCCTCGATCCTGACACTGTACGCGCTCCCCTTTCACGCACGGTCGCGGGTAGTAGATATTATGGGATGTTAAACAGATTCTCGAGGTACATCAACGTCTTCCCGATCCGGGACAAACCATGGTAGGGAGTGCGTGTTTCAGCACGAGATGTAGGGGGCGGTTCGTAAGAGGCGGTTCGTGTTAGGGCGGTTCTCAAGCCGCAGAAGGGCAGTTCGCGAACTGCCCCTACGTTTGTTTCTCGCGAGCGCGCTGTACGTATTTCTCCGCGGCTTCGGGGTTGTTGTAGCTCAGGATGCCGCCGGTCAGAGGGTTGTTTATCTCGTAGTGACCGCCTGCCTCCCTGTCGATGATGACGGGATAGTAGCGGTCTCCGACCTGCTTTATGGAGTACTCGGTCGTACTCTTCTCTTCGCCCAACTTGTCTCCAAGAGCAACATTTCAGCTAGTCAGCACTTCAGCATTTCAGCTTCTCGTTTTCGCCTATAGCCTACAGCCTAATGGGCGATCTGCGGTAGGTCAATCTCTCTTCGAGTCGCTTTAGACCTCGCGTATGAGGATGGCTACCTCTGCCGGATCCAGGGTCTCGCGATGCGAAGTCCCGAGGGTGACGCGCCGCACGAAGCCCGCTCCCACGGTTCTGGGACGGTAAGAGGGGAAGGTGTGCAGGAAGTACTTGCCTGGGCCACGCCTGCGGGCCGGACGGTGTTCGATCCAGAGCAGTGGACGGGGCAGATCCGGCAGACCTCCAGAGAAGTGCTCCCTGACCACCTCGGCGGCCAGATACCCTGACACCTCCTCGGTAGCGACGCCTCCGACCCTGGGGAGTTCTTCGCATACGACAACGGGAGCGTCGCGGTCGGCGCCTTTGTAGATCCGGATCCAGCAGCACCCGGCCCCGAGCTTGTAGCCCGTACGGTGGTGCATGTACTCGTGCGTGAGGTTCATCTCATCTCGCAACCCGCATTCTACAGGGTGACACCGTGCCAGGCCCGTAGCAACTCCTGCTCCCTCTCTGGCCGGAGGCCCGCAGCCGGCTCTCTATCCGCCGCCCTGGCGCGATCCCAATCCAGCACGTCCTCTATCGTCTCGGCCAAGGGCCGGAAAGTGAGTCCCGTCTCGATGGCCCTACTACAATCTATGGCCAGCATGGCAGCGTACTCCCGCGGCACCCACAACGGCAGCTCCGTGAACGGCTCGACTCCCTTCTCCACCAGGAAGTCCTCGGATACCCAGACTATGTCCGCTCCGGCACCGCCGAGGGCTTTGCACTCTTCCAGCAACCGGCCCATCTGTAGCTCGTAGTCAGGGCCCGTGGCGTTGTACGTTCCGGTCCGGGTCTCCTCCGACATCTTTACGATCCACGCCGCGAGGTCCCGCACGTCGATGTACTGCATCCTGCGCTCTTTGTGGTCAGGGGCGAGCACTTCGCCGCCGGCTGCGATGCGGCGCGGCCAGTACGTGAAACGGTCCGTGGGATCGTGCGGACCAGAGATCAAACCAGGACGGACGTTCAAGACCCTGCCCGGCATCTCCTGCTCGGCGGCCCGCTCGCACAGCGCCTTGAGCCCCCCATAAGTCTCCCCCGTAACCTCCTCGACCATCGGATCTTGGAGCTCCCGCACCGGCGCCTCTTCGTCGGCCCCTGGCGCTATGTCGTCGGAGTAAACGGAGATGCTCGAGACGAAGGTGTAATGGTCAACAGCACCGGCCAGTAGCCCGGCAGACGCCCTGACGACGCGCGGCACGTAGCCGCAGGTGTCGATCACCGCGTCCCAGCTCCGTCCTCGCAGGTCTGAGAGGTCCACTTCCCTGTCGCCCCCAATCTTCTCGACCTCGGGGAATAGCCCTGGCTCAGTGAACCCCCGGTTGAAGAGCGTGACCCGATGGCCTTCCCCGAGCGCCGCCTCGACGAGGTGGCGCCCGAGGAATCCTGTTCCGCCCAGGATCAGTACGTCCATCAGTGTCTTCCGGAGATCAGGGCGACGAACGATGATGACTCATCGCCCAGGCCTGTCCTACTTGCCTGCCGAGATGACGGTCTCTGCCGGACGGTTGACGACCCTGTCGATGACGCCGTACTCGACTGCCTCCTCGGGACCCAGCATGTAGTCGCGGTCGGTGTCGCGTTCGATCTTCTCTACGGGCTGTCCCGTCATCTGGGAGTACAGTTCGTTCATCCGCTGCTTGGTCCTCACGAGCTCCCTGGCGTGGATCTCCACGTCCGAGACCTGCCCGCCGAGACCACCTCCGATGTGTGGCTGGTGCAGCAGTATCCGCGCGTTGGGGAGCGCACTCCGCTTGCCCTTCGCCCCCGCCGTGAGGAGGAAGGATCCCATCGAAGCCGCCATCCCTAGCGCCGTAGTCGCCACGTCAGTGTTGACGAACTGCATGGTGTCGTAGATCGCCATCCCCGCGTACACGCTCCCGCCAGGAGAGTTGATGTACAAATTAATGTCCTGCTCGGGGTCCTCAGAATCTAGGTGCAAGAGCTGGGCCATCACCACGTTGGCGACCTGATCGTCGACGGGCATCCCTATGAAGATGATCCTGTCCGCCAATAGCCGCGAATAGATGTCCATCGTCCGCTCCCCACGCGGACTCTGCTCTGTCACATAAGGAACGACCAGCCTCGGATCCAAACTCATCACCAAACTCCCTCTACATCAGCCAACACGCTATACTCCACATAGCGTAACATTGTCGTAGGTTTGTTGCAAGTTTTTTGCAGTGTTTTGGAGGTTTGGAGAATGGACCTTCCGCGTTTGCGGCGCATTCGGCAGGGGGCTGTGATGAGCCAGGAGGATCTGGCCGAGAGGAGTGGCGTGGCTCGGGACACCATCTCCAAGCTGGAGACGGGGCGGAGGGGGGCGTACCCTTCCACGATCCGCAAGCTCGCCGCCGGTCTCGAAGTAAGGCCACAGATGCTCATGGGCGGCGTAGAGTATCTTGATGAGCCCCCAGAAGGAGAGCCGTCCGAGAAGTCTTCGGAGAGACCAGAACGGGACAGGAAGGTCGGTTTCTAGGCCGCTACTCTTTCCTGTAAGGCTTACCGATGGCCGCTGGGGCGATTGCGCGGCCTCCGAAGCCGGCGAGGACGACGATGGTCAGGACGTAGGGCAGCATCTGTAGGAACTCCTGTGGGATCAAGTCCTGAGGCGCCTGGATGGTTACGGCCTGGGCGAAGCCGAAGAGCAGGGCAGCAGCGGCGGCGCCGATAGGGTGCCAACGGCCGAAGATCAGGGCCGCGAGCGCGATAAAGCCGCGCCCGCCGGTCATGTTCTCCGTGAAGGCGGAGAGGAGGCCCATCGAGAGGTAGACGCCGCCGAGAGCGGCCAGAAGCCCGGACAACGCGACGCCGTAGTAGCGCATCCTGGTCACGCTGACGCCCGCGGTGTCGACCGCCTCGGGCACCTCGCCCGTCGCCCTGAGACGGAGGCCGAAGGGCGTGCGAAAGAGCACGAAGAAGGTAACGGGAACGAGGAGGTACATCAGGTAGACCAGCAGGCTCTGGGAGAAGAGGGCAGGGCCGACGACGGGGATGTCGCTGAGGAGCGGTATTGGCAACTCCTCGAAGCCCTCGACGCGTGGCGAGGTTCCTCCGGTGCCGAAGATCACGACCAGCAAGAAGCCCGTGCCGCCGAGGGCGAGCAGGTTGATTGCGGTGCCGGAGATGATCTGGTCGGCCTCGAAGGTCACGCACATGAGCGCGTGAACGAGGGCGAAGGCGAGCCCCGCCGCGAGGGCGAACCCCAACCCCACGAAGGCATTTCCGGAGAGGGAAGCCCCGACCACGCCGGCGAAGGCGCTGATGAGCATGAGGCCTTCGAGCCCGATGTTGACGACCCCGCTCCTCTCGCTGAACATGCCGCCGAGGGCGGCGAGGACGAGCGGCGTAGCGAAGCGAATGGTCGAGGCGAGCAACTCTCCCGGGGCGCCGAAGATCTCGCCCACTACTGACCCAGTCCCTTCTCGAGTCGGGCACCGGCGAGGGCCCGGGCGCGCTTGCCCAGCACCAACTCGACGAGCTTCGTGGCGGTGACGAGCAGCAGGATCACGGCGAGCAGCACGTTGGCTAGCTGCAGCGGCACGTCGGTGGCGAACTGCATCTCCTGGGCGCCGGAGTAGAGTCCCCCGAAGAGCAGGGCCCCCAGGACCACCCCGGCCGGGTGGTTGCGTCCCAGGAGTGCCACCCCGATGCCGTTGAAGCCCAGTTGGGTGACGAACGGGACGGTCATCTTGCCGTAGACGCCCAGGACTTCAACGCCACCACCGACGGCAGCGAACGCTCCGCCGATGGCAAGCGCCAGGACAGTGTTCATACCGATACCCATGCCAGCGTAGTTCGCCGCCCCCGGAGAGAGGCCCACGGCCCGGATCTGGAACCCCCGCCGCGTGCGCCACAGTAGCAGGTAGGCGACCACCGCCGCGAACAGCGCGATGAAAAACCCGTAGTTCGCCCTCCCGAGGCCAAGGCCGATAAACGGGATGCGGGCAGCGATGTCTATGGTGTCGGTGCCGGGAACTAGCCCCTCGGTCCTTAGGGGTTTCAGGGCAAGGTAGGTCGCCAGGTAGATGCCGATGTAGTTGAGCATGATCGTGGTAATTACCTCGTGTGCCCCGAAGCGCGCCTTGAGGAAGCCAGGTATGGCACCCCACAGGAAACCTGTCAGGACGCAGGCAAGCAAGACCAGGACTATCCCGATCGGACCGAGGAAGCCAAGGGACACCCCGAGCCAGGCTGCGGTTATTGCGCCGATGTAGAGCTGGCCCTCGCCTCCGATGTTGAACAGGCCGGCGCGGAAGGCCACGGCCACGGCAAGGCCGGTGAAGATCAGGGGCGTCGCGCCAAGCAGCGTCCGTCCGATAGCTGTTGGGGAGCCGACGGCCCCTTGTAGGAGCGCCGCGTAGGCTGCCAGGGGGTTGTTGCCGGTCGCCAGCACGATCACAGCCCCTATAAGGAAGGAGATCAGGATGGCGAAAAGGGGGAAGACCAGCGCCCCTCCGGTGTCCAAGAGGACCCGGTGCAGCCTCGAGCCGCGGGTTGCCTCCTCGTCAGGACGCTGGGGTGTCTGGTCTTCGCTCATCGGCGGATGCTCACGCGGTCTACTCCTCCCCGCGCCCGGCCATTAGGAGGCCTAGCTCCTCGTCAGTCGCGTCGGGACCGACCTCGCCTACTATCCTACCCGCGTAGAGCACGACGATGCGATCGGAGAGCGATCGGACCTCCTCGAGCTCGAGGGAGATGAGCAGGATGGCCTTGCCCTGGGCCCGTTGCTCCAGCAGGCGACCGTGGATGAACTCTATGGCGCCCACGTCCACACCACGGGTCGGCTGGGCGGCGATGACGACGCCCGGGTCGCCGGTGAGCTCACGGGCGAGGATGGCCTTCTGCTGGTTGCCGCCCGAGAGGGAGCCGGCGCGGGCGTCCGGGTCGGGCGGCCTCACGTCGTAGGCGCGCAGGGCGGTAGCGGCGTCGCGGCGCATGGCGTTGGGAAAGATCCAACCCCACCTGGAGTAAGGCGGCTCGTCGTAGGTCTTCAA
>JACCSM010000433.1 GCA_013698525.1 Rubrobacteraceae bacterium | reverse complement strand
GGCCCCGACACGCTCAACGAGGCCCGGCAACACCCGAGCGCGTCGAAGACAGGGACCGCGACACCGTTGAATCCCTCCTCAAGCTCGCCGAGAGTCGAGGCCCAGCCCTCCGATCTGACGCGTTCGAGCTCGGAGCGGAGATCCTTGACGTTCGTGATCGTCTGCCGGGTGAAGGCCTCCAGAGGGGTCTGGAGGGACAGGTCCTCGGGCAGGTTCTCCGTGAATGCCAGCAGTACCTTGCCGTTGGCGGTGGCGTGGGGCTCCGTCTTCCAGCCGACCCAGTTACCCACCCCGACCAGGTGAGCACCGTCAACCTGGGCTATATTGACGACTTTGCGCTCCTCGAGACGGGCAAGATTTACCGTCTCCGCCGTCTCCGTCGCCAGGTTCTCCATCGGCCTTCTCGCCAGATCGATGAGATTGTGGCTACTGCCCATGTTGAGCACGCCAAGCCGTCCGAGCTCTGGGCCTATCCTGAACGCCTCACTGCCCGGAGCCCGCTCCAGGAAGCCCCGATTGGCCAGCGTGGCGGCGAGGCGCGACGCACTGCTCTTGTCGACGCCGAGCATCGCAGCCATCTCGCCCACCCGGTACTCCTGGTCAACCTCCTCAAAGAGAAGTAGAAGCCGTAATGCGCGGTCGACCGTCTGAAGCATGCAAAAAATCCCTCACTATGTCCACAAGGTAACTGAGGTTAGCATGTCATCTAAATAGTAGCATAGCATGCTGATGTGCCAGCGAGAGACCAGGTCTCCCGCTGGCACGTCCACCACTGGTGGCGGTTGCCACGGCCACGTCTCGGGCACCACCTTCTGTCCGAACCGTACGAGTACCGCTACGGCCACCAATAACAGGTACTCACCCGGCTCTGGCACGGCTGGCGAGGGTTCCGTGCTCAAGACCCTACTCTCTATCGCATAGCACTCAAATCTCCGCTCGCCCCTTGACAGATTAGCAACAAAGTGCTATTATCTGTTCTCCATATGACAACCGCATGCACTATACGCAACAGAGAGACCGGAGACAAATCTTCACCGTCTTCGCATCTTTCGGGCGTATTCCGTTCCAGGCGTTGCGGTCATCTCAAGTTTTTCGGTAGCCGGAAGGTAACGCTTCGCGGGCTTTCTGATTCTTCGCGGATCCGACGCTATCTGGTCGGCGAATCGGACGATTTCGAATCCCGAAATCGGTTGAATTGGTGGTCTTACGGAGCTTTTGCCCGCAAAGGTCAACTGGAAGGCAACCAGTATCTGGCCGGCCGACGTGCGCCGCCCCTCCTGCACCAGTAACCGTCGGACTTACCTTACGCAGGAGGTATGCATATGTCGACTCGACCCAACGTGGTGGTCATCGTGTCGGACACCTTTCGTCGAGACCACCTGGGAGCATTCGGAAACACCAATATTCACACGCCGCACATAGACGAGTTCGCGCGTTCTTCGGTCGTCTTCGACCGGCACGTGATCTCATCCTTCCCCACTATGCCGGCGAGGGCGGACATCCTGACGGGGACCTTCTCCTACACCTATATGGGCTGGGAGCCGTTGCCCCATCGCCTGCCCACGCTTCCAGGGCTTCTCTCCGAAGCCGGTTACCTGACGATGGGCGTCGTGGACACGCCTTTCTTCGTCAGGGACGGGTTCGGTTACGACCGCGGTTTCGACGACTTCGTCTGGGTCAGGGGCCAGGGCGACGACACCAGGCCGCACGAGCGCTCCGACTACCGGGCGACGTGGAGGTCGGAGTCGGACAGGCTCGTAGCGCGCACCATTACGGAGGCCGAGCAGTGGTTGGAGAGACACCACAAGGAACAGTTCTTCCTCTACGTGGACACCTGGGACCCGCACGAGCCCTGGGATGCCCCCGACTACTACACGAAGAAGTATCGCGAAGAGTACAACGGGGAGCAGATCTACCCTGCCTACGGTAATTGGAAGCGGGCCGGCCTCACCGAAGGCGACGTGGAACTCGGCCACGATACCTACTGCGGCGAGGTCTCGATGGTGGACTTCTGGGTCGGGCGTTTGCTGGCGAAGCTCGATGCCCTGAGCCTGCGCGACAACACCATCGTCATCTTCACCTCCGACCACGGCTTCTACTTCGGGGAGCACGATTACTTCGGCAAGGCCGAGTGGGTACACGATCCGGAGGCGTCCATCTCAGACGACTCGTTGCTCCCGGAGTGGCTGGCCGAGTCCTGGTTGCTGACGGTCGAGCGGTCGCCGCTGTATCGTGAGTTGACCAACGTGCCTATGATGGTCCGTGGTCCCGGCCTTACGCCCGGCCGGACGCAGGCGCTCACCACCGCCGCCGACATAGCCCCGACGGTTCTCGATATGGTCGGGCTCGGCGGGTTGCCGACC
Organism: Rubrobacteraceae bacterium; assembly: GCA_013698525.1. Taxonomy (GTDB): domain Bacteria; phylum Actinomycetota; class Rubrobacteria; order Rubrobacterales; family Rubrobacteraceae; genus Rubrobacter_D. The sequence goes on along the minus strand of JACCSM010000433.1, from coordinate 119 downwards.
ACGATGATGGGCGAGTCGTTCGGCGGCGTCCTCTCCGGCCAGAGGAACGAGCACAGGCCGTTCGTCATAAGCTCCTGGCCGCTGTATCTGGCGGAGGGCGAGGTCACAACGGCCGTTGA
>JACCSM010000419.1 GCA_013698525.1 Rubrobacteraceae bacterium | reverse complement strand
TTTTGCTCCAGCGCGTCGAGGACGCGCTGTTCCCTGCCCTCGCTCATCTGGAACCAATCTCGACTTTCTCGAACGACTTGCGTCCGAAGTTGTAGTAGGCAGCGCAGGCGCCCTCGGAGGAGACCATCAAAGCACCCAGGGGACGCTCCGGCGTGCAGGCCGTGCCGAAGACCTTGCACTCGGGGGGCTTGAGCACGCCCTTCAGGACCTCTCCGCACTGGCAGGCCTTGGGGTCGGCCACCCGCACGCCCGGCGTAGAGTAGCGCAGCTCGGCGTCAAAATCCGCGTAGGCCGCCGATAGCTTGAGCGCCGACTGGGCGATAAAGCCCAAGCCCCGCCACTCGAAGTACGGCCTGAGCTCGAAGACCTCGGCCAGGCTCTTGAGAGCCTGCAGGTTTCCCTCCCAGAGTACGACCCGGCCGTACTGGTTCTCGACCTCGCAGCGCTCCTCGTCGAGCTGGCGCATGAGCATCAGGATGGACTGCAGGAGATCCAGCGGCTCGAAGCCGGCCACCACGCACGGCTTGCCGTAGTCTTCTGGCATGAACTCGTAGGGCCTGCAGCCGATCACCGTAGATACGTGCCCGGGTCCGATAAACGCGTCCAGTCGGAGATCCGGAGAGTCGAGAAGCGCCCGCACCGGCGGCACGATTGTGACGTGGTTGCAGAAGACGGAGAAGTTCTCGATGCCCTCTTTCTTGGCCCGCTGCAGCGTGAGCGCCGTCGAGGGGGCCGTGGTCTCGAAGCCTATGGCGTAGAAGACCACCTCTCTATCCGGGTTCTCGCGGGCGATCCGCAGGGCGTCCAGGGGCGAGTAGACCATACGGATGTCGGCGCCTTCGGCCTTTACCTCCAGCAGGTTCCCTCTTGAGCCCGGCACCCTCATCATGTCTCCGAAGCAGGTAAAGATAACCTGCGGCCGTTCGGCGATCTCTATGCCCTCGTCCACGCGCCCCATGGGGAGCACGCATACCGGACAGCCCGGCCCGTGCACCAGCTCTACCTGATCCGGGAGCAGGTCTTTTATGCCGTGCCGGTAGATCGTGTGGGTATGTCCCCCGCAGACTTCCATAATCTTGTAGTGCCGGTCCGGGTCGGTTAGCGAGGCTATACCCGCTGCCACCGCACGGGCGATCTCACCGTTCCTGAACTCGTCCACGTATTTCATAGTCGCTCCCTTCGATCGCTCAGGCTTCAGCCTCGACCCTGCCGATGGCGACGCCTCCGTGCGTTAGTAAGACCTCTCCCACACCTACCGGCTCTACCAGCTCGACGGCTATCTCGGCCCGGTTGCCGGCGGCGTCCTCGCAGAGGGCGTCGTACCCATCAACCGAGACCACCCGCACCGGGATACCGGCGTCGGAGCAGGTGACGCATCCGTCGTGGTCCAACGTACAGTAGCCTGGCAGCATCGACTCGGCCTCGCGCACGGCTACTCTATCTGGGAGGCCTTGAGTTCCTCCAACTCCTGCTCGTATTCCTCGCCGATCTGCTCAAGGGCCCGCAGGGCGGAGTGTGCCTCGGCCTCGTCGAGCTTGGACATGGCGAAGCCCACGTGGATGAGCACCCAATCCCCAACCTCTATCCGTTCCTCATCATGATGAACCAGGCCGATGTTTATGTTCCTCCGAACTCCCCCTACCTCCGCCTTGGCCAGATAGATATCTTCATCCAGGATGTCTACTATCTGTCCCGGTATCCCCAGACACATGTGTTGGCTCCCTTCGGTCGCTGCTAGTCAGCTTGTCAGCACTTCAGCCCGTCAGCTTTTCGTTTTGCTGCACTGTCCGCCAGTATCGCTTGACCCAATGCAAGTCCCCCGTCGTTGGCCGGCACGCGGCGGTGCCTGTAGACCTCGAACCCTCTCTCCTCCAGGAATCCTACCACTTGTTCCAGAAGCAGCATATTCTGAAATGTCCCGCCAGAGAGCGCGACGGCAGTCGTTCCCCCGGCTTCCCGGACCTCTTCGCAACCCGTGACGACAACCTCGGCCATTGTCCGGTGGAAACGGGAGGAGATCTCACCCGTCGTCGTTCCCGCCAGGATGTCATCCACGACCCCGCGTATGATCTCCCGGGTCTCCACTATCCATCCTTCGTTCTCGGGTCGCAGGCGAAAGGGGTAAGCCTGGTTCGTCGGGTCGTTCGCAGCCAACTCCAGCTCTATCGCCGCCTGTCCCTCATACGTCGTTCGCGCGGAGCCAGGCACGCCAACGAGCGCGGCCACGGCGTCGAAGAGCCGACCCGCGCTGGAGGTGGGCGGGGTGTTCAAGTTGCGCTCTACGAGACGGGCGATGAGCCTTACGTTCCTTTCGCCTGCTCGGCGTACGGCGGCGAGCGGGAGCTTCAGGGTCTCTTCCTCTCCATAGAGCGTTATGAGTTGCGCGAGCGCCATGCGCCACGGCTGGCGGATGGCCGCCGTTCCCCCCGGCAGCGGTACGTATTCCAGATGCGCCCGCCGCGCGAACCCTTCTTCAAGGCTGCCCTCGAAGAACTCTCCGCCCCAGACCGCCCCGTCTGTCCCGTAGCCGGTCCCGTCGAGGGCGACCCCGATCACCCGCTCATCTGCGGGACGTTCGTTGTCCGCGAGACAACCGGCTATGTGCGCGTGGTGATGCTGGACGCTGACTCCAGTAAGACCGGCTTCCTCCAGCTCGCGGGCGTATTTTGTGGAAAGGTACTCGGGATGGAGGTCGTAGGCGACCAATATCGGGCTCACGTCGAAGAGTTTGCAGTAGTGCTCGATTCCTTCCCTGAACGACCGTAGCGTCTCGTAGTTCTCCATGTCCCCGATGTGGTGGCTCATGAAGGCGTGGCGGTCTCTGGCCAGGCAGAACGTGTTCTTGAGCTCTCCCCCGCAGGCCAACGTGTGCCTGGTGAAGCCTGCGGACAGCCGGAGTGGTGCTGGGGCGTAGCCGCGGGAGCGGCGGACAGGGTACGGTCTTCCTCCTGCTGTCCGAATTACACTGTCATCGCAGCACATGTGGATCTCACGGTCGTGGACCAGGAAGTAATCGGCGATCTCGCACAGCTGATCCAAAGCTTCCTCGTCACGGTAGGCGATAGGCTCGTCCGAGTTGTTGCCGCTGGTCATGATTAGCGGGATGCCCGCGTCGCGGAGGAGCAGATGGTGCAGCGGCGTGTACGCGAGCATCACGCCCAAGGTTTTCTGGCGCGGGGCAACCTCTTCGGCGACGCCGGAATTCTTCCGGCATTCCAGGAGCACGATCGGACGGGCTGGCGAGGTGAGCAGCACCTCTTCCTCAGGCGAGATGCGGCAGATCTCACGTACCTGCGCCAGGTCGCCGGCCATGAGCGCGAAGGGCTTGTCCTGGCGCACCTTGCGACCCCGCAGGGTCCTCACAGCCTTCTCGTCGAAAGGGTCGCAGGCCAGGTGATAGCCGCCGAGACCCTTCATGGCGACGATGGCCCTGCCACGCAGCACCCGCGCGGCGCGTGCGATAGGGTCCTCCGGCCTGGCGTGAAGCTCGTGCCCGAACCTGTCGAGCAGCCTTACCTGCGGCCCGCAGACGGGGCAGGCGTTGGGCTGGGCGTGGAAGCGGCGATTCGCAGGGCCTTCGTACTCGCGGCGGCAGTCGTGGCACATCGTAAAGCCCGACATCGTGGTCGTGGCCCTGTCGTAAGGGACAGAGCGGGTGATAGTGAAGCGCGGACCGCAGTTCGTGCAGTTGGTGAAAGGGTAGCGGTATCGCCGGTCCGTGGGGTCCAGAAGCTCGCCCAGACAATCGTCGCAGGTCGCGACGTCCGGCGAGACGAGCGCCTGACGGCGGAGCCCCTCCCTGCTCTCCTCGATGCGGAACTCTACGTCTCCGAGCGTCGCGAGCGGCTGCCAGAAGACGGACTCGACCATGGCCAGGGGAGGAGGATCCTCCTCCAGCGCACGCGCGAAGCGTCCTAGCTCCTCCGGCGCGCCTTCGACCTCGATGCGGACGCCCTCAGCGTCGTTGCGGACCGTCCCCGATAGCCCGTGCCTGCGCGCCAGGGCGTAGACGAAAGGCCTGAAGCCAACCCCCTGCACGATGCCCCGCACGGAGACCTCGCGCCGTTCTGTGGTTGGCATCTTCAAAATGCGGCCCGCCCTTGCGCCAGCCGGGCGGTGAGGTCTCGCAGGCTTTCGACGGCTTCGGTCACTCCGCGCTCTACCGGCCCGCTGAGGTCCATTCCGAGACCGCACTCTTTCGGCTGGCACCCTAATATGTACACCGTCTGGGGCAGGATGTGGAGGGCACGGGCGAGGGTCAGCGCCTGCGAAGGGACCGTGAGGTGCGTGTCGGCCAGGAACTCCTGACGGCTCTCGTCGGTTGGCTCTTCTTGCTCCGGGACGTCGGCCTCCAACAAGAAGACGCTGCCCGGCTTCTCGGCCCGATCCACCGCATCCACGATAATGAGGGCTTCGTAACCGTCCATCAGTTCTTGAACAAGACCGATGCCAGCGATGCCGGACTCGTATACCCGGACGCCCTCAGGCACGCCAGGCTCCGAGAAGCGGCGGATTACCGCTATGCCGAACCCGTCGTCCTGACGCAGGTCGTTGCCCATCCCGGCCACCAACACGCGGGGCTTCACTCCGGTCCAACCTCTTCGGTACCGAGAGCGACCTTCACCTCTCCATCCTGCACCGCGACCGGGAGCACGGATAGCTTCCCTTCGGCGTCTTCGCGACGGCCGGTTCGCAGGTCGTAGCGGCAGCCGTGCCAGGGGCAGACGAGCGTCGTCCCCTCCACGCGGCCGAGTT
>JACCSM010000412.1 GCA_013698525.1 Rubrobacteraceae bacterium | reverse complement strand
GGCCCCGAGAACTCCTCGTCGATGATCTCGTTGCACAGCTCGATGCACTCGTCGCAGATATAGACGCCAGGGCCCGCGATGAGCTTCCTGACCTGACGCTGGCTCTTACCGCAGAAGGAGCACTGCAATTGATCCGACGGGTCCCTCATGCCTCTACATCCTCCCCGACATCTCTACCGATGGCCCCAGGACCCTCTAATGGTTCCTGACGATGTTGTCGATAACGCCGTACTCGATCCCCTCTTCGGGACCCATTATGTAGTCGCGGTCTGTGTCGCGCTCGATCCTGTCGTAATCCTGCCCCGTGTTGGCGGCGAGGATCTCGTTGAGGCGGCGCTTGGTCATGATGAGCTCTTTGGCGTGGATCTCCACGTCGGAGGCCTGGCCGGCGAGCCCGCCGACGCTCGGCTGGTGCAGGAGTATGCGCGTGTTCGGCAGGGCGTTCCTCTTGTCCTTGGCGCCTGCGGCGAGCAGGAAGGCCCCCATCGAGGCGGCCATGCCGAGGGCCGTCGTGGAGATGTCGGGCTTGACGAACTGCATGGTGTCGTAGATCGCAAGCCCAGCCGTGACGCTGCCGCCAGGGGAGTTGATGTAGAGGTTGATGTCCTGCTCGGGGTCCTCGCTCTCCAGGTGGAGTAGCTGCGCCATTATGGCGTTGGCCACCTGGTCATCTACGGGGGTCCCGAGAAAGATGATGCGGTCCTTGAGGAGCCGCGAGTAGATGTCCATGGCCCGCTCCCCACGCGGGCTCTGCTCTATAACGTAGGGGATGACGTTGTCTATACCGTAGCTCATTCCTGTTCCTCTCGTTGTTCGCTTTCCGTCGCGCCGGCCTTGGCCTCTACCGGCACTTCCTCATCAGCAGGTTCTTGTTCTGCTTCTTCCGTCTCTTCCAGGGGCACGGGGACCGCGTTCTCGACCAGGAAATCCAGGGCTTTCTGGCGCGAGATCTCCTCTTCCAGCATCGCGTACGTACCGTTGTTGCGAAGGGTCTTGGCGATCTCCTCGGGACTCCTTTCGGAGTCTTCGGCGAGGTGGCCGATCTCGTGCATAACCTCATCTTCGTCGGCCACGATACCCTCGGCCGTGGCTACGGCGTCGAGCACGAGCTCCTTCCTTACGGTGTCCTCGGCGTCCGGCTTGACGCGCTCTTCGAACTCGGCGTGGCCCGTGCCTGCGAGCTGGTAGTACTGTTCAGGGTCCATCCCCTGAGACCTTAGGCTTCGCTCGAAGCTCTCGACCATCTCGTGAGCCTTCTCGTGCACCATGACCTCAGGGACTTCTACCTCGCCACCTTCGGCGACGACGTCGAGCACGCGCGCACGGAACTCACCCTCAACACGCTGCTCGGCTGTGGCCTCGAGCTGCTCTCTTACGGCGCCGCGCAGTTCGTCAAGGGTCTCGAACTCGCTCGCCTCCTTGACGAACTCGTCGTCGAGAGGCGGCAGGTCGCGCTCTTTGATCTCCTTGGTGTGCACGTTGAAGAGCACAGACTGGCCCCTGAGCGACTCCTCGGCGTAATCCATCGGGAAGGTGACGCCGAACTGTTTGCGTTCGTCAGCGTTCATCCCGACGATGTTCTCCTCGAAATCCGGCAGGAGCTCGCCGCCCCCGATCTCGAGCAAGTAGTCCTCGGCCTCGGCGCCCTCGAGCGGCCCACCGGCCAGCCTCTCGCCCTTGAAGTCCAGGACCACGAAGTCTCCCTCCTGGACCGGCCTCCCCTCGACGGCGGCCAGGGTGGCGAACTGGGCTTGCATCTCCTCGATCCTGTCCTCGACGTCCTCCTCCGAGATCTCGACCTCGCGCCTCGGGACCTCGACGCCTTTGTAGTCTCCGAGTATGGCCTCCGGCCGCACCTCCACGGTGGCCGAAAACTTGAAGCCTTCCTCCTCGTCCAGCGGGTCGTCGAAGTGGATCTCAGGCTGGTCTATCGGGCGAACGTCGGTTTCGACGACGGCCTGCGAGTACCAGCCTGGGAGCTGCTCCTGGAGGGCCTCCATGTAGATGTAGTCGCGCCCGAGCCGGTTCTCGATCACCCGCCGCGGCGCCTTGCCAGGACGGAAACCAGGTACCCTGACCTGCCGGCCGAGTTCCTTGATCTTGGCCTCGATACCCTGCCTGACCGTCTCCGGGGTCACCTCGATGTCGAGCCTGACCTTGTTCTCCTCGAGTTTCGTTACGTTAGCCGTCATACCCTCCAGTTCCTCTTGCCTGGTCCGACGCTGGCGGCGATGTGCGAGAGGCGGGATTTGAACCCGCACGCCGTGAGGCACTAGATCCTAAATCTAGCGTGTCTACCATTCCACCACTCTCGCTCGCCGTAGGACCTGCGGCGGATTATACCAGCCGCCCAATCGCTGCCCTCGTGCCCCCTGACCCTTTACGCTATGGGCGTAAGCGCTTTGCTGAAAGCAAAGCGCGCTAGTCAGCACGCTTCGGCCTGCGGCCTCCGCTCGTCAGCATTTCAGCACGCTCAAGCCTTCGGCTTTCGCTTGTCAGCTAGGACCTGCACACGCGAAAGCTGAAATGCTGAATTGCTGACAAGCCGCCGTAGGCGGCGTGCTGAAGTGCTCTAATGGCGAAAATCGTCGAGGATTGCCTGGTTCGCGTCCTCGTCGGGTATGAGGACTTCGTCTCCGTCGAAGAGGGTCTCTGGGGTTCCTTTGAGTTGTTGGGAGGTCATCTCGGCGTGACTTCCTCTGC
>JACCSM010000407.1 GCA_013698525.1 Rubrobacteraceae bacterium | reverse complement strand
TGGCGCGAGGAGTTCGTGAAGCTGTGAGCGGGCGCACGCGCAAGGTGGAGTCGCAGCTGAAGGAGATCACCGGCGAGGAGGTAGCCTCGCTCTCGGACCCGCGCATCCAGGGCCTCGTTACGGTTACGGGCGTCAGGGTGAGCGCTGACCTCGCCCACGCAACGGTGTTCTACAGCGTGCTCGCCGGCGAGGACGAGCTGGCGGCGAACGAGGGCCTGCAGAGCGCCGCAGGCCGCATCCAGGCCGCTGTAGGTGCGCAGACGCGCCTCAAGCGCACGCCCAAACTGCACTTCGAGCCCGACCCTGTCGTCGATCGCGCGACGAGGATAGAGGCCGCTCTCAGGGAGGTAAGGACAGATGACGACGCGCACGAAGAATAATACGCTCGCGGAGATAGCGGAGTTCTCGAAGACTCTGGATAGGGTCGCGGTCACGACGCATGTCGGGGCTGACGGCGACGCAATCGGCGCCTCGGCCGCGCTCGTGCGCCTGATGCACCGGCTTGGGGCTGAGGCCGTGTTCTGCCACGCGGAGGCCGTGCCCGAGTATCTGGAGTGGCTCCTGCCCGAGGCGGCCCTGCGCGAGCTGCCGCCGGATCACGACCTCCTCGTCGCCGACACATCCCGCGCAGACCGAACCGGGGTACCTGTACCCGAAGCGGGGGCCCGCCTCAACGTCGACCACCACGAGGACAACCCCCTCTACGCCGAGTACAACCTGGTGAGTCCGAGGGCCGCTGCGACGGCTGAGATCATCGCCGACCTCTACGCCGAGCTCGACGTACCAATCGACAGGCCCGCCGCAGAGGCCCTCTACGTTGGCATAAGGACAGACACAGGCGGCTTCAACTTCCGCAACATCTCCCCTCGGGCCCACGAGCTCGTCGCCGACCTCCTTAGGGCCGGCGTCATACCAGCCGAGGTCAACGAGCGCATCAACCGCAGGGGCAGCATCGAGCAGCTCAGGATCGTCGGCGTCTCGCTCGCGAACGCCGTGCGATACGGGGACGCCCTGATCTCCACCGTCGAGAACGCAGACTACGAGCTGACCGGCGCAACGGAGATCGACTCGAAGGAGTCGATCGACCAACTCCGCACCGTCGCCGGTGTCGATGTCGTGGCCCACCTGCGCGAAGTGCCGCACGGCACGAAAGGTTCCCTCCGTTCTGAGACGGTCGACGTCGGAGAGATAGCGCGCCGCTTCGGCGGAGGCGGCCACAGGCTCGCCGCCGGATACACCACGCCGCGCCGGCCGAACGAGGCCAGGGAAGAGCTTCTCGGGATGCTCGAAGGCGTCCTCGACCTCGGGGGCGGGCGATAGCGAAAGCGGCTCCGTCCGGTGGTCTTCTGCTTGACAAGCCGCTAGGCATAACGAGTGCCAGGGCGGTCTCCGGGGTAAAGCGCCTGCTCGAAAAGAAGACCAGGATCGGTCACACCGGAACCCTCGACCCACTGGCCTCGGGTCTCCTCGTTCTCCTTATCGGACGCGCAACCCGTCTCTCTCGATATGTCACGAACCTGGACAAGGCATACACGGCAACCGCCCGTTTCGGCGCCGTCTCAGACACCCTCGACGCTGAAGGCGAGATCACCGACCTCGATGCCCCTCCGCCTTCTGAAGACGCCATCCGTGACGCGCTCCCTACTTTCACAGGCGATCTCTTCCAGGTTCCACCGATGACCTCAGCTCTCAAACGCGAGGGCGTCCGCCTCTACGACCTGCACCGCCGCGGCATCAGCGTCGAACGAGAGGCCCGTCCTGTCACGGTGCACAGTCTCGGTCTCGCCGGCCTCGACTCCGCCGAACAGACGGCAACGTTCGAGATCTCCTGCAGCAGCGGCACCTACGTTAGAACCCTCTTGAGCGACCTAGCCAGGTTCTTGGGGTCAGGCGCCTACCTTACCGCCCTGCGCCGCACGAGCGTTGGACACCTCTCCGTCAGAGACGCCTGTACCATCCCAGATCTCACCCCCGATACCCTACATAACCACATAATACCACCACTCGAAGTGGTGACCCATCTGCCTGGGGTGGAAGTTCCTGTTGAGGTCGGCCGCGGCGTGGTCTGCCACGGCAGGCGTATAGGGAGGTGTCGGGTCCACGGCAGTTACAGGGTGATGTGTGGGGGCGAGATGTTGGCTGTATACAGGGACGACGAGGATGGGGGGCGGGCCGAGGTGGTGTTATGCGCGGAGTAGTCGCAGCCCTTGGGAACTTCGACGGGGTGCACCTCGGCCACCAGGAGGTTTTGCGACGGGCTGTCGAGGAAGGGCGGCGGAGGGACATGAAGGTAGTTGCTGCCACCTTCCACCCGCATCCACGGACCGTATTGGGGGCTGGTAACCCGCCGAAGCTGCTGACACCGGTGGCATTGCGGTGTGAGGTCCTACTTCGTTACGGGGCCGATGAGGCGTGGGTGATACCGTTCGACCTCGACCTATCCAGGAAGAGCCCCGAACAGTTTGTGCGGGACGTGCTGGTGGGGGAGGTAGGGGCCGAGGTAGTCGTAGTCGGCGCGAACTTTCGTTTCGGGCACAGGGCTGCCGGAGATTTTCAGGACCTCCTGCGGCTCATGCGGGAGGCAGGGGGAACGGCCGTCGCAGTTCAGGTACGCGGTGCCGACATGGAGCGTGGGATCAGCTCCACCCGCATACGGGCTTTGATCTCCGAGGGAGAGGTGACCGAGGCCGCCGGCCTACTTGGACGTCCCTACGTTCTCAGGGGAGAGGTAGTGGTCGGAGACATGAGAGGTAGGACCATCGGCTTTCCCACGGCAAACGTGCTGCCCGATCCGGACGCCGTTATACCGGCCCGTGGAGTCTACGCCGGGTTCGTCCGCGTCGGCGAAGAAGACTACGCCGCATGTACCAACGTCGGGGTGGCTCCCACCTTCCAGCGGGCCGAGAGCCGGGTCGAGGCGTATCTCCTCGACTTCGAGGGGGATCTCTACGGGCGCGCGGTAGACGTCAGCTTCGTGAGGCGCATAAGGGAGGAGCGCCGATTCTCGGGCATCGATGAGCTCAAAGGGCAGGTCCAAAAAGACGTACAGGAGGCAAGGCTTATCACTGATGGTCTCGGTTAGTCCATGTACCTGGATGGAGAACGTGAGGCGCCGGCCGAGCCGTTGGGGCTTCTCGAGGACGTTTTCGGGTCTGCTACAACGCACGATACTATTTGATGCATGTGGTAGCATAAAGAGTCGAACGGGTTAAACGATAGAGAAGTGAACAAAGAGGAGAAAGAAGAAGTTGGCTGTAGTTGAGCACAAAGAGGAGATCATTCAGGAGCACCGGACGCACGATGGGGACACGGGGTCGCCCGAGGTGCAGGTCGCGGTGCTCACGCGGCGCATAGCGCACCTCACGGAGCACTTGCGCGAGCACAAGCACGACTACCATTCGCGGCGTGGACTGTTGAAGTTGGTCGGCAGGCGCCGCAGGTTACTAAAGTACTTGCAGAAGAAGGACGTCGAGCGCTACCGGGCGCTCATCGCCAAGCTCGGCCTACGCCGGTAGTCCGGGCAACAAGAGAAGCAAGAGGAGAAATAACATGCGTCTAGATATACCAGTAGGCGAGCGCTCGATCGTGCTCGAAACCGGGAAGCTGGCCAGGCAAGCCGGTGGCTCGGTGACGGCGAGGCTCGGCGACACCGTGATCCTTTCCACAGCGACACGTTCACAGGCCCCGCGCCCCGGCGCGACGTTCTTACCCTTGAGCGTGGACATCGAGGAGCGCATGTCCGCGGCGGGCAAGATCCCCGGCGGCTTCATCAAGCGCGAGGGGAGGCCCTCCGAGCGTGCGATCCTGACCTCGCGCCTCACGGACAGGCCTCTCAGGCCGCTCTTCCCGAAGAACTATCACTACGAAATACAGGTCGTGGGGACCGTTCTGGTCGCCGACCAGGACACCCCTTATGACACTGTTAGCATGGTCGGGGCTTCTGCGGCGCTCGCCCTCTCGGACCTGCCCTTCGCCGGCCCGATCGGGGCCGTGCGCGTCGGGCGTTCGCTCGACGGCGAGTTCATCCTGAACCCTACCTACGCCCAGGTCGCAGACAGCGACCTTGACCTCGTTGTTGCAGGCACCAAGGATGCCATCACCATGGTCGAGGCAGGGGCGAACGAGGTGCCCGAGAACGTCATGGTCGAGGCCCTGCAGCTCGCCGAGGAAACCGTCAAGACCCAGGCTGAGGCGATTGAGGAGTGGGCCGGCGAGTACGGAAAAGAGAAGCACCAGATAGAGGAGACGCAGGAGAATCCTTTTCTCGCCGACTTCCGCCAGCAGTATCTCCGGCGGATGAAAGATGGCATCGTCCAGACCGACCGCAGGGCCAGGCACGACGCGCTCGAGGAGTTGAGCGAGGAGTTGACAGAGGGCCGTGACGAGGAGGAGATCCCCCAGATCACGGCAGCCCTTTCAACGCTCGAGAAAGAGGCTTTCCGCGAGCTCTACCTCCAGGACCGCAAGCGTACGGACCTGCGGAGGCTCGACGAGATAAGGCCGACCTCCGCCGAGGTGCAGGCGCTCCCGCGGGTACACGGCTCGGGGCTCTTCACCAGGGGCGAGACGCAGGTCTTGAGCTCCCTGGCCCTGGCCGACCTCGGTCTCGCGCAACGGCTCGACACCATCGAGCCGCAGACGGGCAAGCGCTACATGCACCACTACAACTTCCCGCCCTACTCCACGGGCGAGACGGGACGTCTTGGGAGCCCGCGGCGGCGTGAGATCGGTCACGGAGCCCTGGCAGAGCGGGCGCTGGTATCGGTCATTCCGTCGGAGGAAGAGTTCCCCTATGCTCTACGCATAATATCCGAGGTACTGGAGTCGAACGGGTCCTCCTCGATGGCGAGCGTATGCGGCTCGACGCTGGCGCTAATGGACGGCGGCGTGCCGATCAAGGCTCCCGTAGCCGGCGTGGCGATGGGGCTCGTCAAGGAGGGCGACGATTATGTCATCCTCAGCGACATTCAGGGCCTCGAGGATCACATGGGCGACATGGACTTCAAGGTCGCAGGCACCGCCGACGGCATAACGGCGCTCCAGATGGACATGAAGATCACCGGTGTTTCGGCCCAGCTCTTGCAGGAGGCGCTGGAGCAGGCAAAGGCCGGGCGTTTGGAGATACTCGAGATCCTGCGCGGCGCCATAGCAGAGCCGAGGGCCGAGGTCTCCGACTACGCCCCGAGGGTCGAGGTCCTAAAGATCCCGAAGGACAAGATCGGTATGCTCATTGGGCCAGGTGGGAAGACCATCAACGCGCTGCAGGAGCAGTTCGGCGTGAACATCTCCGTCGAGGACGACGGGACGGTGTTCGTGGCCGGTGAAGGGAGCATCTCGAAGGATGCGGCCTCGGCCATAAACGGGATGATGAAGGACGTCGAGGCCGGTGAGATCTACACCGGCAAGGTCGTGAAGACCACCAACTTCGGAGCCTTCGTCGAGCTTACGCCGGGCCGCGACGGGCTCGTGCACATCTCGCGGCTCGCGCCTGGAAGGCAGCGGGTCGAGAGGGTCGAGGACGTCGTCAGCGAGGGCGACCGCATCAAGGTGCGTGTCCTGGAGATAGACAAGCAGAACCGCATCAGCCTCGAGAAGCTGGAGGGCTAGTGGCCGACCCGAACATAAGACGGAAGGATCTTCCAGGGGGCCTCAGGGTTTTCTCCGAGCCCCTTGCCGAGGCGACGAGCGTCGCTCTTGGGCTCTGGATCCGGGCCGGCTCCCGCGACGAGATGGACGAAGTGGCCGGTATCAGCCACCTGATGGAGCACATGCTCTTCAAGGGGACCCCGGACATGGACGCCCTCGGCATCGCCCAGGCCTTCGAGGGCATCGGTGCCCAGGAAAACGCGGCGACCGGCGAGGAGTACACCCTGCTCTACGCCCGCTTTCTCCCCGAGCACCTCGGGCGCGCCCTCGACATCATGAGCGACATGGTCCTCAGGCCGACGCTCGCTGATCTCGAGCGGGAGCGGGAGGTCATCGTCGAGGAGATCAAGATGTACGAGGACAGGCCAGACCAGCTTGCCGACGAGTACCTGTCTTCTTTGATCTTCCACGAGGACCCACTCGGTCGCCCGATTATCGGGTCGGCCGAGACCGTCCGCGGGGTCGACCACGATACCCTCGAGGACTTCCACAGCCGCACCTACACGGCACCCAACGTCTTCGTCGTCGCCGCCGGCAAGCTCGACCCCGACGACGTCGAGCAAATGGTCGAGGAGACGCTCTCCGGCCTGCCCGAAGGAGAGCCGTTCGTGCGAGAGGCGAGGCCGACCCCTCCCGAGAGTCGCTTTTTCTTCAAGTTCAAGGATACGGAGCAGTACCACGTGTCGATGGGCTCTCTTGGTATCCCCGCGAAGAGCGAGGACCGTTACGCGATGGCCGCGCTGAACAACGTCCTCGGCGGAGGCATGAGCAGCCGCCTGTTCCAGGAGGTGCGCGAGAAGCGCGGGCTCGCGTACGCCGTTTTCTCCTACCACCAGGGATACTCGGACGCCGGCGCGATCAAGACTTACGTCGGCTCCACCACGGGCAACGTGGAGGAGGCGGTGAAGGTGATCGTCGAGCAACTCGGGAGGGCAATAGAGGAGGAGGTCGAGGAAGAGGAATTGGAGCGTACCAAGCAGCAACTCAAGAGCTCGACGCTCCTCGCCCTCGAGAGCACCTCGGCGAGGATGAATCGCGTCGGCCGCGGCGTCATAACCGGCGCTGAGCTCTTGACGCCGGACGAGATCTCCGCCCGCATCGAGGCCGTGACCCCGGAGGATATCGCACGCCTCGCCAAACAGCACCTGAGAACAGATAAGATGTACCTCTCCGCCGTGGGGCCGAAGGAGCTCGATCTGGGCAGGTACCTGAACGGAAGTTAGTCAATTAGCATTTCAGCAAGTCAGCACGCCGGCTTGGGGGCGGATTGTCAGCCAGTCAGCAAAAAGCTGAAATGCTGACCAGCTTTCCGACCGAAGGGAGGAAATGCAATTAGACAATAAGACCTTGCAGGTCGTTCCCCTCGGGGGCTTGGGTGAGATCGGCAAGAACATGACGGCCGTGCGCCAGAACAGTGGGATAATCCTGGTCGACGCTGGTATGTCGTTTCCTGACGAGGAGATGCCGGGGATCGACCTCGTCCTCCCTGACTTCACCTACCTGCGGGAACACGCTGGCGAACTGAAGGGCATAGTGCTCACGCACGGTCACGAGGACCATGTGGGTGCGCTCCCTTATCTCTTGCGCGAGTTCAACGTGCCGGTCTACGCCACCAAGCTCACCCTCGGGCTCGTGCGCAGCAAGCTGCAGGAGTTCGGGATCAAGAGGGGGGATCTGCGCGAGATAAAGGCGGGCGGCACCCAGAACCTCGGGGGTTTCGGTCTCGAGTTCATCAACGTCAACCACTCCATTCCCGACGCTGTGGCCGTGGCGATCCGCACCAACGCGGGCCTGATCGTCTTCTCCGGTGACTACAAGGTGGACCTGACGCCAATCGAGGGCGAGCCGATCGATCTGGGGAGATTGGCCGAGCTGGGTAAGGAGGGAGTTCTCGCTTACTTCGGCGACTCGACCAACTCGGAGAGACCCGGCTACGTGCCCTCCGAGAAGACCGTCGCGACGACCTTTCAGGACGTCTTCGAAAAGGCGCAGGGCAGGATCATCGTCGCCTCCTTCGCCTCCCACATCCATCGCGTCAGCCAGGTCGTCGAGGCGGCGAAGGAGCACAACCGGCTCGTCGGCGTGGCCGGACGTTCCATGGTCCGCAACGTCCAGATCGCGCTGGAGCTCGGCTACCTGGACCTCCCGTCCTCGATGCTCGTCGAGCAGAGGGACATCAATAAGGTTCCCGACTCGGACATCGCCGTTCTGATGACTGGCTCCCAGGGCGAGCCGCTCGCCGCCTTGAGCCGGGTGGCGAACGGCACCCACCGCACCATTGAGGCCGGCCCGGGCGACACCGTCGTGATAGCCGCCCACCCGATCCCCGGCAACGAGCGCGGCGTTTCGCGCACCATCAACAACCTGATGAAGCGTGGCGCTGAGGTCTACTACAGTCCCCTGCGCAACGTACATGTCTCGGGTCACGCGGCCCAAGAGGAGCAGAAGCTGGTACTCGCGCTCCTCAAGCCCAGATTCCTCGTGCCCGTGCACGGCGAGTTCAGGATGCTCAGGCACCACGCCAACACCGCGATTAGCCTCGGCATCCCCGAAGAGAACATCTTTATCCTGGAGAATGGCGCCAGCCTGGAGTTCGAGAACGGCCAGGCGCGCAGGGCCGAGAACGTCGCCGCCGGAATGTTCCTGGTTGACGCCGGTGCCATCGCAGAGAGCTCCGACGGCGTAATGCGCGAGCGCCAGCAGCTCTCGGAGGACGGCATGTTTATCGTCGTCGCCCGCATCAACGCCCAGAACGGCCAGCTCTTAGGACCCCCCGATGTGATCTCGCGCGGCTTCGTCGACCAGCAGGCTGCAAACGGCCTGGTCGACGAGTCGATGGCCGTGGTTACGGGCACTCTGGAGCGGACGGCCAGGCGCCAGGTAACGGACTGGGGCGAGCTGAAGAAGGCCATCCGTCAAGACCTCTCCAGATTCCTCTCCGATCGGACGGGTAAACGCCCGATCATCCTGCCGCTAATAGTTGAGGTTTAGATCTAACCCTGTACTACACCTTGCGGTTGACGGTGGACTAGAGGCTTATGGGCTAGACTTAGGGCGTGGCTAAGAGCAAGCGTGCGCCAAAGAAGGGTACGAAGAAGGGCTCCTCTGGCAGAGGTAAGACGAGGCGCAAGAGCGTCTCGCCCCTAACTCGGTTACGGGAGGGCCTTACCGAGGCTGTAACGAGGGAGGCTGTCGGGGTGTTCCTGCTCGCCCTCGGCCTGTTTTTCAGCGCTGCATTCGTGAGTGGACGCGGCGCTTTCCTTGGTGATGCGGGATCCTTTGTGACGGCCCAGATGCTCGGGAGGGTCGGCTTCGCGCTCGCCCCGCTCACGGCGGTTGCCGGTCTCCTCCTCTTGCTCGGCCGCCTGGGTGGCCGCCTCGTCGCCGGCACCGTTCTGTTGCTGCTCGCCGTTGCTGCCACCTTCGCTGCCACCCTGCCCCAGAGGCAGCTCTTTACGCCCAGACATTACCCTGATGCCGGGGGTATTCTAGGCAGTGGATTCTACGCGGGGGTGCAGTGGGCCGCCGGTGCCATCGGGGCCGCGCTTGCGATCGGGCTGCTTTTCGCCCTCGGCCTCTCCCTGCTCACCGGCGTGAGCTTCGCATCGGCCTTCGCCGCGCTCAAGACCGTTGGCGAGAAGGTCATTGGACTTGCCCGTGGGCTGCAGGAGAAGAGAGAGAAGCGGCCAGAACCGTCTCCGAAGCGCAGCCGCACGAGGGACAGCGCTGCCTCGGAGGCGCCTGCTGGGGTAAGAGAGGTAGAGAGCGCGCCGACCAGGGAGTTCGAGGTCGTCTTGCCCGAGCGTGGTCCTGCGCAGGAGACCTTCGGCGTGGAGAGGGAGCTCGCGCCAGGCGAGTACACACCGCCGCCTTTCTCCATGTTGAGCCTCGGGAGTGGGGATCCCGAGCACGATGCCGAGGGTACCAGCCAGAGGCTCACCCTGGCGCTCTCCGATCTCGGGGTCGAGGCCCACGTGGTGCGCGCCGTGGTCGGCCCTCGGGTTACGCGTTACGAGCTTCGCCTCGGGAGCGGGGTCAAGGTGGGTAAGGTCAGGAACCTGCAGCAGGACATCGCGTATGCCCTGGCCGCGACCGAGGTCAGGATACTCGCCCCGATCCCTGGCAAGAGCGCGGTTGGGGTCGAAGTGCCCAACACCAGGCCGGCGAAGGTGACGCTCGGAGACGTGTTCCAGGCCTACCCCGACGCAAACGACTGGACCCTTCCGGTCGGACTGGGCAAGGATATCTCGGGGCGGGCCGTGTTCTTCGACCTCTCCGAGATGCCGCACCTGCTCGTCGCGGGGACCACAGGCAGCGGCAAGAGCGTAATGCTCAACGGGCTGTTGACCTCGCTGTTGCTTACCACTGATCCGCGGCAGGTCAAGATGGTCCTCATAGACCCCAAGAGGGTGGAGCTCTCCCAGTTCGGGCGGGTGCCGCACCTCATTACGCCGGTCGTAACCGATGTGAAGAAGGCTGCAAACGCGCTGGCATGGGCCGTTGCCGAGATGGAGCGCCGTTACGAGGTGCTCGAGAAGATCGGGGTCAGGTCTGTCGAGGGATACAACGACAGGGCCGAGACCCAGATGCCCTACGTAGTCGTCGTCATAGACGAGCTCGCCGACCTCATGATGCAGGCCGGTGCCAAGGTAGAGGATGCGATCATCAGGCTCGCCCAGAAGGCGCGCGCGGTGGGCATCCACCTCGTGGTCGCCACCCAGAGACCCAGCGTGGACGTAATTACGGGCATGATCAAAGCGAACGTCCCTAGCCGCATCGCTTTCGCCGTCTCGAGCCAGGTGGACAGCCGGGTGATCCTGGACACCCCTGGCGCAGAGGCCCTGCTCGGGATGGGTGACATGCTCTACAAGCCCGTCTCGGCGGCAAGGCCGTCGCGCGTCCAGGGCGCCTTCATCGCAGAAGCGGAGGTCGGCAGGGTGGTCTCGGCCACGGTCGAGGCGGCCTCGGGGCG
>JACCSM010000403.1 GCA_013698525.1 Rubrobacteraceae bacterium | reverse complement strand
GCCATCATCGGCGTATCCACGGACATAACCCAGATTAAACAGACAGAGGAGCTGCGTCGTGGCGAGGAGCGCTTCAGGGCCACCTTCGCGCAGGCGGCTGTAGGCATGGCGCATACTGCGCCGGACGGTAGGTTACTCAGGGTCAACCGCAAGCTGTGTGACATCCTCGGCTACACTCGTGAGGAGATGCTCGGTATGACGGTCCAGGAGAGGACCCACCCCGACGACTTCGAAAGGGACCTCGACCAGGCCCGGCGGCTCCTGGCCGGCGAGATAGAGACCTACTCGATGGAGAAGCGCTTCTTTCGCAAGGACGACTCCATAGTCTGGATCAATCTCACGGTGTCGCTGGTGCGCGAAGCTTCGGCGGAGCCTGACTACTTCATCGCCGTCGTCGAGGACATCGACGAACGCAAACGCACAGAGATAGATCTGAACAGGGAGCGCGAGTTCCTGAAGGCCACGCTGGAGAGCCTCAAGGTTGGCATAGTAGCCTGCGACGCTGAGGGTAACCTGACGCTATTCAACAAGGCCTCGCGGGAGTTTCACGGGGTCGCCGAGGAGAAGAGTGCACCCGACGAGTGGGCCGAACGCTACGATCTGCACTATGCCGACGGACGCACACCGATGCGCAAGGAGGACATCCCCCTGTACCGCGCTTACGGCGGAGAGAATGTGCGTGATGCGGAGATGGTTATTGCACCTATAGACGGGCCTGCCCGTACATTGATGGCCAATGGACAGGCGTTCTACGACGACGAGGGCAACAAGCTTGGTGCGGTAGTGGCGATGCACGATATCACCGAGCGCAAGCGAGCGGAGGAGTGGCTCCAGCACCAGGCCTTCCACGACCCGCTCACAGACCTGCCAAACCGCTACCTCTTCGTGGACCGTCTCGGGCAGGCTCTCATACGCACCACGCGGCTGGAGAACCGGGTGGCCGTGCTGTTCAAGGACCTCGACGGTTTCAAGGTCGTGAACGATTCCCTCGGTCACGAGATCGGCGACAGGCTCCTGGTGGCGGTGGCCGAGCGCCTCAAGGGATGCCTCAGGCCCAAGGACACCCTCGCTCGGTTCGCAGGGGACGAGTTCATCGTGCTCATCGAAGAGGTAGAGGGTGCCGACGAGCCCCTGCGGGTCACCCAGCGGATCACCGAGGAGTTCCAAAGACCGTTCGTCATGGACGGTAGGGAGATCGTCCTTAGGTTCAGCATCGGCGTGGCGCTAGGCGAGGGCTACACGAAGTCCCCGGAGGAGTTGCTCAGGGATGCCGCCACGGCCATGTACCGGGCCAAGGACGAAGCCACAGATTACAGGGTGTTCGACCCTGCGATGTACGAGCAGGCCCTAAGACGCCTGGAGCTGGAGAACGACCTGCGGCATGCTCTGGAGAAAGAAGAGTTCACGATCTGCTACCAACCAAAGTTCCGCCTCGGGCAACCGGATAGGATAGAGGGGGTCGAAGCCCTCATACGCTGGGAGCACCCTCAATGGGGCTTCATGCTGCCCAGCGACTTCATCCCGGTCGCAGAGGAGACGGGACTCATCATTCCCATCGGCGGGTGGGTGATGAAGGAGGCCTGCCACCAGGCTAAGGAGTGGCAGGAGCGCTACCCGAGCGAACCGCCCTTGGGCATGTGCGTGAACCTCTCAGCCAGACAGGTACGCCACCCGGGTCTTCTCCAGGACGTGAGCGCGACGCTACGGGAGAGCGGCCTGGAGCCGGGCAGCCTGATTCTGGAGATAACGGAGGGGACGCTCCTAAAGGACACGGAGTTGCTCGAGACCATCTTCCGGGAGTTGAAGGCGCTTGGGGTGAGGCTGGCCATAGACGACTTTGGCAAGGAGTACTCCTCCCTCTCCTATCTCAAGCGGCTGCCAGTAGACGTCCTGAAGATCGACGGCTCGTTCGTAGCTAGCCTGGGAGAAGATTCGGCCAACACGACCATCGTGGAAGCGGTGATAAAGCTGGCTCACTCGCTAGGGCTAGAGGTCACCGGGGAATGGGTGGAGAGCGCCGAGCAGCTTGCGTATCTCAGGAGGCTGGGCTGCGATCACGTACAAGGATACTTCCTGGCCAAGCCGCAGCCGAGCGAGGAAGTAGAGTCTCTGCTGGCGAACCAACCAGCCTACTAGGGCCTTCCAGTTCTCTCAGGAA
>JACCSM010000397.1 GCA_013698525.1 Rubrobacteraceae bacterium | reverse complement strand
GTAAGATACTCGTTTGCGTGTTCGGCCATTCTTCAAACACCCATGCGGAGGAGAGCTAACTTGGTGAGCCCTGTCGTGCGCCGGAAACGGCACCCGTATGCTCGGTTACAGTCAACAGAAGTTCAGTTGCCGGATCTTGTCGAGATCCAGCTGAATTCGTTCAAGAAATTTCTAGACGAGGGTATCCAGAAGACTTTCACGGAGATCTCCCCTATAGAGGATTACACGGGCTCTTACGCCGTGGAGTTCGGGGAGGGGCGTTTCGAAGATCCGCCGGTCTCCGTCGAAGAGTGCATGTCCAAGGACAAGACCTACGCGGCCCCGCTGTTCGTGAAGGTCCGCTTCATCGTCAAGGAGACTGGGGAGGTCAGGGAGCAGGACGTCTTTATGGGCGATTTCCCGCTCATGACTGACTCGGGGACCTTCGTCATCAACGGGACCGAGCGGGTCGTCGTCACGCAGCTCGTGCGTTCGCCAGGCGCCTACATCATGGAGCCGAAGGACGCCACCAAGCAGGTCTTGATCGCGAGCCTTATGCCGGGGCGTGGGTCCTGGCTTGAGTTTGAGGTCGAGGCGAAGGGCTACGTCTCCGTGCGCATCGACCGCAAGAGGAAGCTGCCCGTCACGGTGCTGCTGAAGGCGCTCGGGATGGGCGGGCCCGAGGAGATACTCAGCAGGTTCGACGACTCGTGGCTCGTGCGCAATACCCTCGAGAGAGACGACACCCCTTCCAAGGACGAGGCCCTGCTCGAAGTCTTCAGGCGGCAGCGGCCGGGCGAGCCTGTCAACATCGACAACGCGCAGAACCTCGTGGACGGGCTGTTCTTCGACTCAAAGCGTTACGACCTCTCCGAGGTCGGGCGCTACAAGGTCAACAAGAAGCTCAAGCTCGACGTGCCGCTCGATACCCAGACCCTTACCATCGAGGACATCGAGGCCCTCCTCAAGCGCCTCATCGAGACCTCAGAAGAGGTCGCCGAGGACGAGGAGTTCGGCAGGGTCAACTACGAGCGCATCCGCCACAAGCTAGACGAGTACGAGCACTTCGGCAACAGGCGCCTCAGGACCGTAGGTGAGCTGGTGCAGGAGGCGTTCCGGATCGGGATGTACCGCATGGAGCGTGTGGTGCGTGAGCGGATGACGACTCAGGACGAGGATTCCATAACACCCCAGAGCGTCGTCAACGTCAAGCCCGTGAGCAGCGCCATAAAGGAGTTTTTCGGCTCCTCGCAGCTCTCACAGTTTATGGACCAGACCAATACACTCTCGGGCCTCTCGCACAGGCGACGCCTCTCCGCGATGGGGGCAGGCGGCCTGAGCCGCGAGCGGGCGCCGATAGAGGTCCGCGACGTTCATCCGACCCACTACGGCAGGATGTGCCCGATAGAGACGCCGGAAGGCCCGAACATCGGGTTGATCGGGCAGCTCTCGACGTTTGCGACCGTGGACGACTACGGTTTCGTGCAGACGCCGTACAGGAAAGTCGAGAACGGGAAGCTAACCGATGAGATCGAGTACCTCTCCGCCGACGAGGAGGAGGAGTTCACGATCGCCCAGGCCAACACGCCCACAGACCCCAAGACAGGCAAGATCGCCGGTGACGCCCATATCCTGGCCCGCAGGAAGGGCGGAGACGTAGCGACCGTCTCCGCTGATGAGGTCGACTACGTGGACGTGGCCCCGTTGCAGACGGTCTCCGTCGGCACGGCCCTGATCCCATTCCTCGAGCACGACGACGCCAACAGGGCGCTCATGGGCGCCAACATGCAGCGGCAGGCCGTACCGCTCCTCAGGAGCGAGGCCCCTTACGTCGGTACGGGGATGGAGTTCCGGGCGGCGGCCGACACCGGCGACGTGCTGCTTGCGCGCCACGCCGGCACCGTCGAGCAGGTCGTCTCCAACAGGATAACCGTCAGGCGCGAAGGCGGCGAGCTGGACGAGTACTACTTGAGGAAGTTCGCCCGCTCCAACCAGGGGACGTGCGTCAACCAGCGCCCGCTCGTCACGGAGGGCGAGGAGGTCGAGGCCGGGACTATTATGGCCGACGGGTCTTCGACCGATCAGGGCGAGCTGGCCCTCGGCAAGAACCTGCTCGTGGCTTTCATGCCGTGGGAGGGGTTCAACTTCGAGGACGCCATTATCATCTCCGAGCGGATCGTCAAGGACGATACCCTCTCATCCATACACATCGAGGAGTACGAGGTGCAGGCCCGCGACACCAAGCTCGGGCCTGAGGAGATCACCCGCGACATCCCGAACGCCTCAGACGACGTCCTGATGAACCTGGATGTGGACGGCATCATCCGGATCGGTGCCGAGGTCGGCTCCGGGGACGTGCTCGTCGGCAAGGTCACGCCCAAGGGTGAGAGCGAGCCGACACCCGAGGAGAAGCTTCTGCGCGCGATCTTCGGCGAGAAGGCGCGTGAGGTCAAGGACTCTTCACTCAAGGTCCCCCACGGCGAGGGCGGCGTCGTTATCGACGTCAAGCGCTTCTCACGTGACGGGGGCGACGAGCTCCAGCCAGGCGTCAACGAGATGGTCAGGGTCTTCGTCGCCAAAAAGCGCAAGATCGCTGAGGGCGACAAGCTCGCCGGGCGTCACGGCAACAAGGGCGTCATCTCCAAGATCGTGCCCGAGGAGGACATGCCGTTCATGGAGGACGGCCGTCCGGTCGATGTGATCCTCTCTCCACTCGGCTTTCCGAGCCGGATGAACATCGGCCAGATCCTCGAGACCCACCTCGGGTGGGCCGCGAGCCAGGGCCTCGGGGAGGACGGCGGCGAACCCGTCTTCGTCTCGACGCCTGTCTTCTCCGGCGCCGAGGTAGCGGACATCGACGAGGCGATCGAGAAGGTGCGCACGAACGGTGGCTCCGAGACGGGTATGGGCCGGGGTGGCAAGGTCACCCTCTATGACGGCAGGACAGGAGAGCCTTTCGACGGCAGGATCACCGTCGGCTACATGTACATACTCAAGCTGCTGCACCTGGTAGACGACAAGATCCATGCCAGGAGCACGGGTCCTTACTCGCTGGTCACGCAGCAGCCGCTGGGCGGCAAGGCCCAGTTCGGCGGCCAGCGGTTCGGAGAGATGGAGGTGTGGGCGCTCGAGGCCTACGGCGCAGCGCACACCCTGCAGGAGCTGCTTACTATAAAGAGCGACGACCGCGTTGGACGGGTCAAGAGTTACGAGTCGATAGTCAAGGGCGAGAACATCCCTGAGCCTGGCGTGCCTGCGAGCTTCAAGGTGCTGCTCAAGGAGATGCAGTCCCTCGGGCTCTCGGTCAAGCCGGTCTACAACGCAGAGGCAGCGGCCGAGGATCAGGACCGCAGGGATTGGGACGAGGCCGCCCGCGCGCTGGGCATCAACCTCAGCCGCGACGAACCGACGGGCAACCTGGAGGACTCACCACCGGGCGCCTTCGGCAAAGGAGGTATATAGAGCGTGCAGGGACTCGAGCGCGACATAGACATAAACAAACTGGAGAAGATCTCCATCGGGCTCGCCTCCGCCGATGAGATCAGGGAGTGGTCGAGGGGCGAGGTCACCAAGCCAGAGACCATCAACTACCGAACCCTACGTCCCGAGAAGGACGGCCTCTTCGACGAGCGCATCTTCGGCCCTTCCAAGGACTGGGAGTGCTACTGCGGCAAGTACAAGAGAATAAGGTTCAAGGGCATCATCTGCGAGAGGTGCGGGGTCGAGGTGACCCGCGCCCGCGTGCGCCGCGACAGGATGGGCCACATCGAGCTCGCCGCCCCCGTGGCGCATGTGTGGTTCGTAAAGGGTGTGCCGAGCCGGATGGGCTACCTGCTGGACATAAGTCCGAAGGAGCTCGACCGGGTACTCTACTTCGCCAGCTCCATCGTTACATGGGTCGACCGCGAGGAGCGGGCCAACGACATAGACGTGCTGCGGCGCCAGGTGGAGGATGAGATCGGCCAGCTCGAGCTGGACAGGGACGAGGAGATCGACCAGATCCAGGCCCTCAAGACCAAGCGCGAGAGCGTGATCAAGGGCGAGAGCTCTCCTGACGAACTGACCGAGGAGTATGCGGACATATCCGAGGATGACCGCAAGGCGGCCATAGCGAAGGTCCACAAGGAGGCCGAGGAGTCCATCGCTGACATAGGCCGCTCCGTGACCGAGCAGATAGGACTCGTCAGGCGCGCGTGGGAGGAGTTCCAGACGCTTGAGCCGCGCCAGATCGTGGACGACGAGGAGCTCTTCCGCGAGATGAAGGACCGTTTCGGCGACGAGTACGGCTACGGCGTGTACTTCCGGGGCGGGATGGGCGCCGAGGCCGTAAAGGACCTCATAGCACAGGTCGACCTCGATAACGAGGCCCAGGACCTCAGGGACACCGTGGCCTCCTCCAAGGGGCAGAAGCGCCAGAAGGCGATCAAACGCCTCAAGGTCGTCGACGCCTTCCGCGTGAGTGGCAACAGCCCTGAGTGGATGATCATGGAGGCCATCCCGGTGCTGCCGCCCGACCTCCGCCCGATGGTCCAGCTCGACGGCGGCCGTTTCGCTACGTCCGACCTGAACGACCTCTACCGCAGGGTCATAAACAGGAACAACAGGCTTCGTCGCCTGCTCGACCTCGGCGCTCCCGACGTGATCGTGAACAACGAGAAGCGGATGCTCCAGGAGGCCGTCGACGCCCTCTTCGACAACGGGAGAAGGGGCCGTGCTGTAACCGGCGCGGGCAACCGCGCCCTCAAGAGCCTCTCCGACATGCTCAAGGGCAAGCAGGGCCGCTTCAGGCAGAACCTACTAGGCAAGCGTGTAGATTATTCCGGCCGGTCGGTGATTGTGGTCGGCCCCGGCCTGAAGATGCACCAGTGCGGCCTGCCACGGCTGATGGCCGTCGAGCTCTTCAAGCCTTTCGTGATGAAGGTCCTCGTTGACAGGGCCCTGGCGCCGAACATCCGTAGCGCCAAGCAGATGGTCGAGCGGCTCCGTCCCGAGGTATGGGACGTCCTCGAGGACGTCATCAAGGAGCACCCCGTGCTCTTGAACCGCGCGCCGACGCTCCACCGCCTCGGCATCCAGGCGTTCGAGCCCGTGCTCGTAGAGGGCAAGGCCATCCAGGTCCACCCGCTCGTCTGTTCCGCCTTCAACGCGGACTTCGACGGCGACCAGATGGCAGTGCACGTACCCCTGAGCCCCGAGGCGCAGGCCGAGGCCCGCGTCCTCATGCTCTCGACGCAGAACATACTGCTGCCAGCCAACGGGTTCCCAATAGCCGTCCCCTCGCAGGATATGGTGCTCGGGCTCTACTACATCACCTACGGCCCCGAGAACTTCGAGGAGGCCGAGGTCAAGGCTCTTATCTCCTCCTACGACGAGGCCGAGGCGGCGTACAAGGAGGGGACACTCAAGATCCACGACAAGGTCGTCACCCGCAGGGGCGGCGAACGGTTCGAGACAACGCTCGGGCGCGTACTCTTCAACGAGAATGTCGAGCAGACCCTCAGGGACTACCTCGGCGACGCCTACGACCCTGAGACCTATCCCTACATCAACAACACGTTGAAGAAGAGTGAGATCAAGGACCTCGTCGCAGGGTACGTGGCCAGCTTCCCGACGGAGCTGGTGAGCCAGCTCCTCGACACCCTGAAGAGGGTCGGGTTCCACACGGCCACCAAGGCCGGCATCTCGGTCGGCAAGAACGATATCGTCGTGCCCGAGCAGAAAGAGGAGATACTCGAGCGCTACCAGGGCATGGTCGATGAGATCGAGGACCAGTGGGACCAGGGCTTCATCTCCGACGAGGAGCGCCTCGAACGGGTGATCGGGCTGTGGACCCAGGCCAAGAACGAGGTCGAGCAGGCGATGAAGGACAACCTCTGGCGCCTGAACCCGATCTACATGATGGCCGACTCGGGCGCCCGCGGTAACTACAACAACTTCACCCAGCTCGCTGGCATGCGTGGCCTGATGACGAACACGAAGGGTGAGATCATCGAGGAGCCCGTGAAGAGCAACTTCATGGAGGGCCTCTCGGTGCTCGAGTACTTCACCTCGACCCACGGCGCGAGGAAGGGTCAGGCCGACACGGCCCTGCGTACCGCCGACTCTGGCTATCTGACGCGTCGCCTCGTCGACGTCTCCCAGGATGTCGTCGTGAACGACGAGGACTGTGGCTCGGACGGCTACGTCGACCTTCCACTCTACCTGGAAGGCGGCAGGGGTGACGCGAACGACTCGGTCGCCGCCCGTTTCCTGGCCCGAGATCTGGTGAACCCCGAGACAGGCGAGGTCGTCGCTCCTGCAGGCTCCGACATCACGCCTGGCCTCCTCGCCTCCTGGCGCGAGGAGTTGCCGCGCGAGACGCTCGTCCCGGTGCGGACGCCGTCCAAGTGCGAGAGCCCACACGGCGTTTGCCAGACGTGCTACGGCAGGGCGCTCTCGACCTACAGACCCGTCGACGTTGGCGAGGCCGTCGGCATCATCGCGGCCCAGTCTATCGGCGAGCCAGGCACACAGCTTACGATGCGCACCTTCCACACCGGCGGCATCGCCGGCGAGGACATCACGGCGGGCCTCCCCAGGGTCGTCGAGCTCTTCGAGGCCAGGCATCCCAAGGCCGAGGCGACCCTCGCCGAGATCGACGGTATCGTCTCCCTCGAAGAGGCCGACTCAGACAGGCACATAAAGGTCGTCATCACTGCGCCCGATGGTGAGGAGAGCAAGTCGTACGCGGTCGAGCGTCAGCTCCTCAGGCCCGAGTTCGTCGAGGGCGCCGAGGTCAGGGCCAACACCCCGATCACGGAGGGGTCGATCTACCCGCACGCGATCCTCGAGAACGACCTCCGCTACGGCCGCGGGAGCACGACGACCGAGCGCTACCTGGTCGATGAGGTGCAGAAGGTCTACCGCGCGCAGGGCGTTGACATCCACGACAAGCACATCGAGGTCATCGTGCGCCAGATGCTCCGCAAGGTGGTCGTTGACGACCCTGGCGACACGAAGCTGCTCCCCGAGCAGGTCGCCGACCGCTTTACGCTACTCGCCGAGAACGCCCGCGTCGAGGAAGAGGAAGGCCGCCCCGCCACCTACCACACGGTATTGATGGGCATAACCAAGGCCTCGCTCGCCACCGACAGCTTTCTCTCGGCGGCCTCTTTCCAGGAGACGGCCCGCGTCCTGACCGACGCGGCGATCGAGGGCAAGGTGGACAGCCTCGCAGGCCTGAAGGAGAACGTCATTATCGGCAAGCTCATCCCCGCGGCCACAGGACTGCCGCGTTACAGGCAGCTTACAGTGGCCGTCGAAGGCTACAGGACGCAGGACATCGACGAGCTCGACATAGCGGCGTCTTAGCCGGTCAGCCTGTTTGGCTGGCGGCTGACCGGCTTTACAGGCGAGAGAAGATCGTCTGCGAAACAAGAAGCTGAAGTGCTGACAAGCGAAGCCCGAAGGGCGGAGCGTGCTGACCTGCGCGGCCAGCGAAAGCTGGCCGCCCCACAGCTTGACATAGTGGTCATCTGAGCCTAAAATAGATCGCTGCGGTTACGAGCGGTTACCAATGGAGTAGCCGGTCTTCGGGCCGCGGCGCGACTTTGTAGTAGTCCCCTTTTCCATGTAGAGAGAGAGGCGCGGCCATGCCGACGACCAACCAACTTGTGCGCAACGAGCGGGAGAAACAGACGAAGAAGGCGGCGACGCCGGCGCTGCAGGGGTCTCCCCAGAAGCGTGGCGTGTGCACGCGCGTCTCTACTACCACACCGAGGAAGCCGAACTCCGCGCTGCGCAAGGTGGCCAGGGTCCGTCTGGTGAACGGCCAGGAGGTCACGGCCTACGTTCCAGGGGAGGGACACAACCTGCAGGAGCACTCGGTCGTGCTCGTACGAGGCGGACAGGTCAAGGACTTGCCCGGCGTGCGTTACAAAGTTGTGCGCGGGGCGCTCGACACCCTCGGGGTCAACAACCGCAAGCAGGGCCGTTCCAAGTACGGGACCAAGAAGTCGTAGGAGGATAGGAGATGCCGAGGCGAGCAGCGCCACCAAAGAAGAAGATAGCCGGCGATCCCGTCTACGGGAGCGTGCTGGTGCAGCAGTTGGTCAACAAGATCATGCTCGACGGTAAGAAGAGCACCTCCGAGAAGATCATCTACGACGCCCTCTCTTTTATAGAGGAGCGCACTGGTACGAGCCCCGTCCAGGTACTGAACAACGCCCTCGACAACATCAGGCCACGCCTCGAGGTCAAGAGCCGGCGCGTCGGCGGCGCGACCTACCAGGTGCCTGTTGAGGTAGATGCCCGCAGGGCGAACACGCTGGCGCTGCGCTGGATGGTCAGCTTCGCCCGCTCCAGGCGCGAGAAGACGATGGGCCGCAGGCTGGCAGGGGAGATCCTGGACGCCAAAGACAACATCGGCTCGAGCGTGAAGCGCAAGGAAGACACACATCGGATGGCAGAGGCCAACCGGGCCTTCGCCCATTACAGGTGGTGACGAGGAACTGATATGGCTGTACAAGTATCCAGAAAGATCCCGCTAAAGCGGGTTAGAAATATCGGCATCATGGCCCACATCGATGCCGGTAAGACGACGACGACGGAGCGTATCCTGCTCTATACGGGCCTTACCCATAAGCTCGGCGAGGTCCACGACGGTAACGCCGTGATGGACTGGATGGCCCAGGAGCGCGAGCGCGGCATCACGATAACCTCGGCCGCGACGACCGTCTTCTGGGGCGGTATCGAAGGCTCGAGCAAGAACGGCAAAGGTACCCGCGAAGGCGTCCATAGCCGCGTCGCCGATCAACATCGTATCAATATTATAGATACGCCCGGGCACGTGGACTTCACTGTAGAAGTGGAGCGCAGCCTTCGGGTGCTCGACGGTTCGATAGCGTTGTTCGACTCCGTCGCTGGGGTCGAGCCGCAGTCGGAGACGGTCTGGCGGCAGGCCGACAAGTACGGGGTACCGCGCATAGCGTTCGTCAACAAGATGGACCGCATCGGCGCCGATTTTTACAAGGCCGTCGGCACGATGGTCGACAGGCTTGGGGCCAACGCCGTCCCCGTTCAGTTGCCGATAGGCGCGGAGAGCGAGTTCCAGGGGATAGTCGACCTCGTGGAGATGAGGGCTATTGTTTACACCGACGACCTTGGGGCCACGTGGGAGGTCACCGACATACCAGAGGAGATGCGCGGGCTCGCGGAAGAGTACAGGGAGAAGCTACTGGAGGCCGTCGCTGACCAGGACGAAGAGCTCATGGTCATGTATCTGGAGGGCGAGGAGATCGAACCGGACCAGATCCGGGCCGCCATCCGCCAGGCCACCCTGAACATCAGGATGACCCCTGTTTTCGTCGGTTCGGCGTTCAAGAACAAGGGCGTGCAGCCCCTGCTCGACGGCGTGGTGGATTATCTGCCAAGCCCGCTCGACGTGCCGCCCGTAGAGGGCAGGACCCTCGACGGCGAGGAGATAATACGCGAGGCCGACGAGAACGGCCCGCTGGCGGCACTCGCCTTCAAGGTGCAGGCCGACCCGCACGTCGGGAAGCTGACTTACATGCGGGTGTACTCGGGGACGCTCAAGGCCGGCTCCTACGTGATGAACACGACCAAGGGCAGGCGCGAGCGCGTCGGTAGGCTTCTTCAGCTCCACGCCAACAGCCGTGAGCAGCGCGAGGAGGTATACGCCGGCGAGCTCGTAGCAGCCATCGGCCTCTCCAACACGGGGACGGGCG
Organism: Rubrobacteraceae bacterium; assembly: GCA_013698525.1. Lineage (GTDB taxonomy): Bacteria > Actinomycetota > Rubrobacteria > Rubrobacterales > Rubrobacteraceae > Rubrobacter_D. The sequence continues at coordinate 903 of JACCSM010000397.1, read as the reverse complement.
ACACGCTCGTCTCGGCCGACGACCCCGAGCAGATCGTGCTGGAGGAGATGATCTTCCCCGAGCCCGTTATCCGTCAGGCCATCGAGCCCAAGACGAAGGCCGACCAGGAGAAGCTCTCCGTGGCGCTCCAGCGGCTCGCCGAGGAGGACCCGACCTTTACTGTACGCAGTGACGAGGAGACGGGACAGACTATCGTCGCCGGCATGGGAGAGTTGCACCTCGAGATCATCGTCGACAGGCTCCTGCGCGAGTTCAGGGTGGACGCGAATATCGGCCGTCCGCAGGTCGCTTACCGGGAGACCATCCGCAAGCGCGTCGAGGGCATCCAGGGCCGGTTCGTGCGGCAGACGGGTGGCCGCGGCCAGTACGGTCACGCGGTCATCAATGCCGAGCACAACGACGAGACCGGCTACGAGTTCGACAACAAGATCGTCGGCGGCGTCATCCCGAGGGAGTACATCCCGAGCGTCGACAAGGGCATCAAGGAGTCGCTCGATTCCGGCGTCATCGCAGGCTACCCCGTCGTCGATGTCAGGGTCGAGCTGGTCGACGGCTCTTACCACGACGTCGACTCCTCCGAGATGGCGTTCCAGATCGCCGGTTCCATGGCCATCAAGGAGGCCCTCAAGAGGGCCAACCCGGTCCTGCTCGAGCCCGTGATGGACGTCGAGGTCGTCGTGCCAGAGGAGTTCATGGGCGACGTGATGGGCGACCTCTCGGCGAGGCGCGGCCAGATACAGGGTATGGATTCCCGCGGCGGCGGACAGGTCATCAGGGCGATGGTGCCGCTGGCCGAGATGTTCGGTTACGCGACGACCGTGCGCTCCAAGACCCAGGGCCGCGCGACGTTCACCATGCAGTTCGATCATTACGCCGAGGTGCCGAAGAGCATCGCGGCCGAGA
>JACCSM010000391.1 GCA_013698525.1 Rubrobacteraceae bacterium | reverse complement strand
TCACTGCCACATGCACCTTCGATGCCGACCAATTGAAGATCACCACGATGGTCCTCGACGTCCGCGGGCGCGTCCCCGACCTCGACGCCGAAGGTTTCCAGGACGCCGCAGAGCAGGCCGAGCAGGGATGCCCCGTCTCCAACGCCCTGCGTGGCAACGTGGACATCCAGCTAAACGCTAGCCTGGCCTGACAGCCACAAGCAAACTAGAAGCTGAAATGCTGACTGGCTGAAATGCTTGCAAAGAGGTTCTTTGCAAGCATTTCAAGGCTTGAGACGGGCCATGGAGTAGGCGTCCACGTACTCGCCATTCCTGAAGGCGAGGCGGCGGTGCGTACCCTCCACCTCGAACCCGAACTTCTCGTAGAGGGCGATGCCGGCGGCGTTGTCCAGGTAGACGCGCAGCTCGATGCGCGTGAGGTTCAGCCAGTTGTCCGCGAGGTCCAGCGCCGCCTCCATCAGCGCCGTCCCGATGCCCTTGCCTTGCCAGTCGTCACGTACAGCCATCCCGATGCTGCCGACGTGACGCATACGCCAGCGGGTAGGGGAGGTGTGCAGGTCGAGGCTTCCGACCACCTCCGCCTCCACGCAGGCCACCAGCGAATACAACCCCTCCGGTGGCTCCGAGAGACGCTCGCGCCATGTCTCCGCCGACGGGAAAGGCATCTGCAAGGTGCCCGCTAGCGCCCGTGGGCCGCTGAAGATGCGGTGCAACGCTTTGTAGTCGTCCGGTTCTGTGCGGCGGACGGTTATCTCCAAGAGCGGCCTCCCTCGAACCTGCCGGTGGATGCTGGCGAGCACAAGCATAGCAGTAAGCGAAGAGCCCCCGCCGGTGGGGCGAGGGCTCGAACTGCGACAGGTGTGTTTCGGACTTTAGGTCGTGCGCGGCTCCTCGGCGGGAGCGGCTGCTTGGATCTCCTGCTCTATGTTGGTGATGCCCGTGTTGGCGCGGACCCTTATCTCGTCGTAGGAGACTTGGAGTCCCTGCTCGCGCTCGCGCTCGGCGCCGCGACCGCCGAAGATAGTGCCGAGGTAGCAACCCAGGAAGCCCAAAGGCACGGAGACCAGGGCAGGGCTCGTCAGCGGGAAGATGGCGTCTATAGGAATGATCGGGGTGAGCGGTGGCTCGGGATTCGGGCCGGTCAGCACGTTCGGGCTGAGGAGCACGAGGACGACGGCGGAGATCAGGCCGACGAGCATCCCGGTGACGGCCCCCACCGTATTGAACCGCGGCCAGAAGATCGTAAGCAGGATGACGGGCACGTTGGCGCTCGCGGCGACCGCGAAAGCCAGGGCGACCAGGAAAGCCACGTTGAAGCTCTCCGCGGGAAGCGCCAGGAGTATCGCCGCCACGGAGATACCAATCGCCGCGTAGCGCGCCGCGCGAAACTGCTCCTGCTCGGTGGCCTGCCCGCCACGGATGACGTTGGTGTAGAAGTCGTGGGCGAAGGCGCTGGAGGCCGCGACGACGAGGCCTGCGACCACGGCCACGATGGTGGAGAAGGCGACCGCCGAGATAAAGGCGAAGAAGATTGGACCCCCGAGGACCTCGGCGAGCTGCGGGGCTGCGAGGTTGCCGGCCGCGTTCGCGTTGGCGATGGCGTCCTGGCCAACTATCAGCGCCGCGCCGTAGCCGAGGATCGGGGTCAAAAGGTAGAAGAGACCGATGATCCAGGTGGCCGTCACGATCGAGGAGCGCGCCGTCTTGGCGTCGGGGACGGTGAGGAACCGGATCAGGATGTGCGGCAAGCCCGCTGTCCCTAGCACGAGGGCGATGTTGAGCGAGATCACGTCAAGCCCGGCGGTTAGCCCGCTTGGCGGCGGCGGAGCCAGGGCCTCGCGCCCGATGTCGTTCTCGACCGCCGCGAACAGCTCGAGCGGGTTGAACCCATAGCGGGCCAGCACGAGGATGGAGAGGGTCAGGGTGCCGGCGATCAAGAGCAGGGCCTTGATAATCTGGATCCAGGTCGTTGCGACCATGCCGCCTGCCACGACGTACACGGTCATCAAAATCCCTATGACGATGACCGAAAACCAGTACGGCAGCCCGAGCAAGAGCCCGATGAGAGCCCCCGAGCCGTTGAGCTGCGCGATCATGTAGAACATGCTTATCGTTATGGTGCTCAAGGCCGACACCGAGCGGACGCTGCTCGCATTGAACCGGCTGGCGAGCATGTCCGCAAGGGTGTACTTGCCCATGTTCCTCAGGGGCTCGGCCACCAGCAACAGCACCACCAGGTACGCTACCAAGAAGCCTATGGAGAGGTAGAAGCCCGAGAATCCAGTGAGGGCTATGGCCCCCGCGATGCCAAGGAACGAGGCCGCCGATAGATAGTCGCCGGAGATAGCGAGGCCGTTCTGCCAGCCCTTGATCTCCCCCCCCGCCACGTAATGGTGGCTCGTGTCCTTGTTCTGCCGCGACGCCCAGGCCGTGATGCCGAGCGTAAGGGCGATGATCGCGACGAAGAAGATGATGGCTATGACCTGATCGCTCATGCTAGCTCGCCCCCTCGGCTTCGCCCGCAGCTTCGCGCCGCGCCTGGTCTACAAGGTCATCCCACCTGTTCGCCCGGCTAACGTAGAGATGCATCAGGATCCAGGTCATCGCGAACTGCGCGAACGCATACACGTACGCAAGCGTTAGCGGCCCGAGGACCTTTACGTTCAAGACGGTCGTGAACGCTGCCAGAATCGGCAGCCCGAAGTAGAACACGAAAAAGAAGATGGTCGCGGGTATGATGAATCCTTTCTTTCTAGCGACCAGATCCTTGAACGCCTGCGTCCGTTCTACACGCACCCACTCGTCTTGTCTCTCCACCGAGCTCCTTCCCAACGCTCTTCAGACCGATTTGTTCACTATATGGCAACTCTTGTATACGGTCAAGCTTACGCAGCATGCCGTACATGGACGGTCGCCGGTTACGAACGAGAGAAGGACCCCCGTTGCAGGAGCGGAGACCCTCGTCTCGCTCTGGTCACGCCGCACGTTCTATCTTCACCGCGCAAGCCTTGAGCTCGGCCGTCCCCGAGAGGGGGTCTACGGCGTTGATGGTAAGGACGTTGGTCGGCACCTGGTCAGGGAAGCTGTAGCCCAGGAAAACAAGCCCGGAGCGGACTCTGTCGGTGACACGAGCCTTGACGGATGGCACCGTCCCACGCCGGGAGCCAACGCTTACGAAATCTCCGTCCTCGATCCCAAGCCTCTGCGCGTCTTCCTCGCAGATCTCCAGCAGCTCCTCGTTGTCTTTGACCTTTTTGTAGTCCTGGGTCATCGTACCCGTGTTGTGGAAGGCGAGGCGACGTCCGGTCGTCAACTGGAACGGGTACTCTTCGTCAGGCATCTCCACAGGTCCCTCGTGGTCCACGGGAGTGAAGGGGGCCCTATTCTCGACCTCCTCGGCCCGGAGATGGGCGTGCAGGAATTTGGTGCCCACCTGGGGTTTCTCCACGACATCGGCGGTGATCGCCTCTCCCCCGGCGTTCTCGGCGCCCCTGGTACTGGCCGCAAGCTGCTCCTTGGGGGTGTTGTCTGAGATCTCCTCGAAGCTGCCGTCCAGGCAGGGCCACTG
>JACCSM010000437.1 GCA_013698525.1 Rubrobacteraceae bacterium | reverse complement strand
GCCGTCAAGAGACCGTAGACGAGGGTGCGGTTGATAATGCGGTCTATGTCGTAGAGCCTGTGGCAAAGGATGGCTATCCCGATAGCGATAGGAATCGTTGTGCCCGTGGCCGTGAAGATCGCGTTCGCGGACCACTCGAACCAGCGTGGCGCGCCTATCGCCAGGGAGGTGACATTCAGGATGGTGCCTACGGCGTATATCGCGACAGCGTAAGCGAACCATTTGATCTGCTGGCGCTCTACTCCCACGGCCCAGCGTAGCCTTATGAACACCGCAAAGGCTGTCGCGACGTAAAGAAGCGGAGCCATGGTGTACAAAAGCGCTTTGTAGACGTTGGTGAAGCCCTCTATCCCGAGCGGGTTGCGGATCGGTCCGAGAGTGCCCAGGTACGCTCCAGAAGAGAACGCAGAGACTATTATCCCTACCAGGACGAAAGTCCCTGTCAGCCACGCCAACCACCTCCAACGCCTGCTCGGTAGCCGTCCGGTGGGGAACAACAGGATATAGGATATCTGAAGGCCGATGATGATGGGCAGGATCCAGGCAGCGATCCAGGCCGACGCTTCGCCTGCCGGCAGCGAGCCTGGTCGCGCGAGCAGGGCGTAGACGGCGTACAGGGAGGTAAAGCTGCTCGTGCTGACGCCGACACCGGAGAGGCATAAGAGCCAGCCCACCGGGTTCTCGGGTCGGCGGGAGGCCACGATGGCGCCCACGGTCACGTCGATCACGACCAGCGCGTTTCCGAGCCAGAAGTCGGGAATAGGAACGTTTGGGTACTGGAGGTTCAGGACCAGGAGAAGGAGGCTCAGCGCCGTCAACACCACGGTGAGCGTCCACAACGACCAGGCCAGCCAGGTGGCGCGGGATCTCATTCGGTCGTCCCTCCCCGCCCCGGTTTCCGGATCCAAACCGAAACGTGCGCCGGTCGCACCGTGTCGCGCACCACCCCGACCAGCCCGTCGGTCAAATCCTCCAGGTCAGTCTCGTCGCGCAGTCGGGACCCAAACTCTTCCAGCGTCTTTTGGGCGTCGTACTTATCGCGGTAGAAGCGCCGGTCTATGAGAGCCTGAACGCGACGGCGCAAAGGAACGAAAAGGGCCGCGATAAAGAGTGTCGAAGCGACGACAGCGAGGGTGGAGCCCTGTCCGGTAAAGGTGCGGAACACGTATTGCAGACCGACCACGCCGCCGAAATACACCAGCACGAGCGTCGCGGTGAGCGAGCCGTAGACTAGGGCGCGGTTTATGATGATCTCTATGTCGTAGAGGCGGTAGCGGAGGATCGCAATCCCCACGGCCACCGGAACCCCCGCAAAGCTCATCAGGAGCAGGTTATTTACGATCGAGACCCACAACGGCGAGGTTGCGTTGGACTCCAGAGACTCCGGCACGAAGAAGATCTGGCCGATCAGGCCACTCAGGTAGGTCACGCCCACGAAGCACGCGGCGAAGGCGAGCCATTTGATCTGCTCGCGCACCTCGCCCCTGGAGCGCCGGTAGCGTAACACCAGGCTGAGCGCAGAAACCAGGATGCACAGTGGAAGCATCAACACGATGAAAACCGCCACATCCCCCAGCCAAGCAAGCCACTCCAGCCCGAAAGGATTACGCACGCCAGGGTGACCCTCCAGATCCCCTGGAACGAAGATGAAGCCGACGCAGATCACGGCCATCACAGCGCCGGCGAACCAGGCAAACGGACGCCACCTCCTCGATGGCAGCCTCCCATCCGGGAACAGCAGGATCATGTAGATACCGAGCAGCCCCACGGGCGGCACCCAGCTCCAGTAAAGCAGCGCGTCGAGCGTTACCGAAGACGTCACCGTTCCGGTCGTGGCGAGCTCGTACGCGCCGTACGCCTCTCCCAGAACGATTTGCATCCAGAAGAGGCCAGCTACCAGGCAGATCCAGCCTATCGGGTTTCCGGGACGCCTGGAGGCAACCAGGGCTCCAACTACAGGGAAGGAGAGGAAAGGCGCGAAGAGCACCAATTCCCCGACCGTACTGGAAGGCCGATCAGCCCCCGCGAGCAAGGACAGGATGGTAAACGCGACGCCGGCTACGAACATACCCACGGAGAGAACGGCGAGCGACCAGGCCAGCCAGGTTGCGACCCGCGCGCTCATTCGACCGTCTCCCTGATTCTCTGCTCCGGCTCCCGAAGCCACAAGGAAACGTGTACCGGTTGCACCGTATCGCGTACCACAGATACCAGATCACCGTTCAGCCGCTCCAGGTCCGTCTCGTCTCTCAGGCGGGCGTTGAAGGCTTCCAAGGTCTCCCTCGCATCGTACTTGTTGCGGTAGAAGAGCCGGTCTATGAAGTCCTGCAAGCGGCGTCTGAGGGGGTTGAAGAGCGCGGCTATAAGGAGCGTCGAGGCGACGATGGCGAGTTGGGAACTCCCGCTGGTGAAGGCCCGGAAAGCGTACTGCAAGCCGACCACGCTGCCCACGTAAACCAGGATCAGGGAACCCGTCAATGTGCCGTAGACGAGGGTGCGGTTTATGACAACGTCTATGTCGTAGAGGCGGTATCTGAGGATCGCCGTGCCCGCTGCGACAGGTAGCCCGGCCAGCGCCAGCAGACCGACGAGGAAGGCCAAATCGGCGACCGGCCCGCCAGGGATCAGAATAGATGTGGCGAGGCCGCCGGCCACGAGGGTGGCCGCGTACGTGAACCACTTGAGCTGCTGGCGCTCGACGCCGCGGGATCTCCTGAGCCGGACGATGAGCCCAGCCGCGGCCAGCGCGAAGCCCGGCAGCGCCAGAAGGTCGGTAACGGTGTCGAGGACCTCGAACGCCTCCCCAAGCCCGCCACCAGGGGCCAGCGGGTTCTGTAAGCCGTGGGAGATCCCTCCCGGCCTGAAGGCTTTGACCGTGGCGGCGAAGGTGACGAGCGCGCCCAGGAACAACCCCACCAGACGCCAGCGCCGGGAGAGGAAACGGCCGTTGGGGAAGAGCAGGAGCAGGAACATCGGCAGCCCGAACGCCGCCGGAATGAAGATCCAGGAGCCCAGCCAGGCGGCGAGCACGGCCCCCGCCGACGGGCCTCCCGGTCTGGCGAGCCCGAGTTCCGCGTAGGAGCCTGCGGCAAACAGAAGCCCCATCAGCAGCCCCATCGCCAGGAAGATCCAGCCGACCGCGTTCCCGGGCAGGCGGGAGCCTATGACCGCGCCGGTGGTGGCGGCCCCGAGCTGGAGCGCGGCGAACCCGACGGCGAACGGCAGATCCGTCGGCCCGGCCCACCCGAGGGCCACCTGTACCACGACGCCAGGCAGCATAAGCACGGAGAGCACCCAGAGAGCCCAGGCCAGACGGGCAGCACTCAAGCTCATCACCGGCTCCCCTCATCCGGCGTCCTCAACCACACCGTGACGTGCTCCGGCTGCACCGTATCTTGCACGACCGATACCAGATCACCGTTCAATTGGGCCAGATCCGTCTCATCGCGGAGTCGCGTGGAGAAGCCAGCCATCACTTGTACCGCGTCGTATTTTTGGCGGTAGAAGCGCCGGTCTACGATGCTTTGGATGCGCCTTCGCAGGGGATTGAAGAGAGCCGCTATCGCCAGGGTGGAGGCGACGATCACGAGTTGGGAACTTCCGCCGGTCAGCGTGCGCAAGACGTATTGCAGGGAGACGACGCCGCCGAAGTAGACCAGGACCAGCGACACGGAGAGCGAGCCGTAGACCAGGGTGCGGTTTATAACCACGTCTATGTCGTAGAGGCGATAGCGCAAGACGGCGACGCCGATGGCTGTTGGCAGGCCGATGAGCACCCACCCGAACGCTATCTGGTTGACGAACTCCGGGACGTAGCCCTCTAGTGGGATGGTAAGGACCGGGGCTATCGCGTATAGGAACCATTTGATCTGCTGGCGCTCGATCCCTCGCGACCGGCGGAACCGTACCACCACGGACGCG
>JACCSM010000375.1 GCA_013698525.1 Rubrobacteraceae bacterium | reverse complement strand
TACTCGTATCCGAGGCCGGGGGACGCGCCACAGACCTCTCGGGCGAACCGTGGAGCCTCTCCTCGGAAGGCCTGATCGCCACCAACGCCACCCTGCACGACGAAGTCCTGGAGACAATACACAGCGCTTGAGCGGGCCAAGCTTTCCACCACGAGCACAATGATGCCACCCAACCAATCGGCGCGTAGTGTATGTGTCCGATCGTGGTCGCAAGTCGTGCAGTCGGTCTTCACGGTTTGTGGTTACAGCGGATTGCGGAAGGGTCAACCCTTCCTTACCACACGCATTTCAGCAGGTCAGCTTATTGATGGCTGAAATGCTGAGAGCTTGCAAAGAGGTTCTGAACCTCTTTGCAAGCTGCTTTAGAGGCTACCTAGCACCTCCTGCACTCCGACCACGATGAAAGGAATCACTGAGACCGCGAGGACCAGGTTAGTGACGAGCCGGTTGCGGTACTCGGGGGCTACGCGCTGGGAGTTCAGGAGTATGAGCAGCGTAATCGCCAAGAAGGGCAGGAACAGAGCACCGAGTGAGGCGTAGACGATCACCAGCAGGATCGGCTCTCCCAAGGCGAGCAGGATCATGGGCGGGAACGACATCCAGGCCAGAAATCCTCGGAAGAATTTGCTCTTTTCGGAGAGGTAATCGGATGCCTCTTCGTCAGGCACCTCGCGGATGGTGCGCACACAGTCTGCGAAGAGGTGGGCGCCGCCGTTCCAGGCTCCGAGCATGGCGCCGGTCGCGACGGCCCAGAAGCCGATGAGGAATGCCCAGCGAGCCAGGAGACCGAATCGGTCCTGCATGGGGTCTACCAACGCTAGCAGACCCTCGTCGTCACTTATGGACGTGCCGGTACCGAAGAGCAACTCAGCCCCGATAATCAGCATCGACACCATGAACAGGGCGGTTAGCGTGTAGCCAAGGGTCAAGTCAGTCCGCATGGTCGGGATCCAGTCCGAGTGCCGCCAGCCGCGCTCGCGCACCCAGTACGTGTAGGCGGCCAGCGAGTAGGTCCCGCCCACGCCGCCGATAATGGCCAGGACGTTGATCAGGGCGTCCTCCGGTATCCGCGGGACGAACCCGAGGGCGATCTCACCAAGGGACGGGGCGAGCAGGATTGCCAGCAGTATGACAATCCCGAACTTCAAGGCGGCGAAGGTCTTCATGATCAGTTCGAATAGCGCGTAACGGCCTATGCCAACGATGAAGAAAGCCGCAACGCCGTGGAGCGCGGCCCAGGCCCAAAACGGCAGCACCCCGGGGAACGCCGCGTCGACAGCCAACGCGGCGGTCGAGGTTACCGCGGCCCCGAAGACGAAGGTCACGATGAACAGATAGACCACGAAATACCAGATCGCCACCCGGCCCAGCGAACGCCAGCCCTGCAATATGGTCTGCCCAGAGGCCAGGTACCAACGCCCTATTCCTTCGGTCAGGAAGTACTTGAGAATCGCGCCGAGAACGACGGCCCAAAGGAGGACCATTCCGAAGTCTGTACCAGCCACGAGGGAGGAGACCATGTCCCCAGCCCCCACGCCGGTCACCGCGATGATTATGCCGGGCCCCGCGTACCTCAACCGGCGTCCTAGAGTAGATGGAGCCTGCGTCCTCGAGGCGCGTTCATCAGTAACGTCAGCCATCTCTCCCCTCACCCACGCTCGCCAACCCGCACACCGCTTTGACGGCCTCTTCGTCCTGCGATAAGGGCCAGCGCAAGGGCTGCGAGGAGCATCGGGACTACGATGCCGAAGGCGGTGCCTATGCCAATCCTGTCAGCCAGTGCTCCAAGGACGAAGGGGGCCACGAGAATGGCGCCGCCTCCTCCGACTGCGAGCCTCGCCGCGGCCGCATCGGTGTTGCCAGGCGCCGACGCGATGGCCGCGGAGACGCCGAGCGGGTAGACGCCGCCGATGCCAAACCCCGTTACGAAGAGGCCGGCCAGGGTGAAGATGAGTCCTGGCGAGAACCAGAACAGCGGGAACCCGAGGAGCGCCGCAAAGAGGGTCGCGGCGAGAAGGATCACCGGGGGCAGAGTACGCGCCAGCCGGCTGCTCGCGACCCGGCCCACGAGCATCGCGGCGAAGAAGGCGGTCAGGGAGGTTGCCGCGGCCGGGCGGGTGAGGCCGGTCCCGTCGGCGAGGAAATCCGCCCCCCAGTACCCGATGCACCACTCCGCGGCGACGCCGAGCGCCACGAGCGCCCAGAGAGCCCAGTAGATTTGGGGCAGACTCCGGTCATCGGCCGGCGCGTCATCGCCTGCCGCGTGCGGCGGAAGGTTCATAGGGCGGGAGAAGAAACGGGCGGCGAGCAGCACGAGGGCCACTGCGGGCAAGAGGAGTGCCGCGCGCCAGCCGAGCCCCGATGCTGCAGACGCGCCGACGAGCAGCGGGGCGGAGATCGCGCACGCGCTCGCCGTTACGTTCGACTCGGTGAGGGCCACGGCGCTCCACTCTCCGTGCCTGTCGGAGAGCACCGCCTGAGAGGTTACGAGCAACAGGGCACCGCAGATGCCCATGGCGAAGGTCGCAGGGACGGTACCTGCTACGCTCGGGCTCGAGACCAGCAACAGGGCGCCGGCGGCCGTACCGAATGCCCCGCCCCAGAGGGCTGCGCGTCTTCCCCAGCGGCCCGCGATCCGATCCCCGAAAAAGCCGAGCAAGACGGCGCCGAGGGCGAAGGCGCTGAAGTGGAGGCTTGCGGCGGTGTAGCCAAGGTCCAACTCCCTCCTGAGGAAGGGCATGATCGGGCCCAGCACCGTCTCCATAAAGGCGAAGAAGCCGACCAGGCCATAGGTCATCCAGGTGGCAGGGTCCCTGACGAAGCCTGCCTGCGCGCCGCCGGCCAGCTTCACAGGCTGCTCCTGAGTCTCACACGCCGCCTTGCTGCCGGGGAGACGCGGCTCCGACGGGTCTGGCTGTCCTAGTAAACGTGCTAGCCCCCGTCCGGTGCGGGAGACGCCGAGGATGGAGAAGCGCTCGCCGGGACCTGTTGCGAGGTTGGCTCCTGATCCGGGTCCGGCGCGGACGGCGCCTGCTGCGACTCTGGAGGACCTGGCTCTTCGGGTTTGGCCCCGGTATTCCCGGAACCAGGGTCTTCCTCCTTGGTGTCGCCACTTTTCTCTTCCTCGGTCTTGTCCGGAGGAGGCTTCGGCGGGGGCTCGGGCTTGACGTAGGTGCGGTCGTCGGTCTTGACTTCGAGGTGCAGGTCGGGGCTTGGGGCGTCGAACTGTC
>JACCSM010000339.1 GCA_013698525.1 Rubrobacteraceae bacterium | reverse complement strand
GCGACGCCCGATGCGCGCAGGAGGTCGCGGCCCTCCCCTTCCATCTCTTCGAGCGCCTCGTTCGCCCCTGACCAGTCGAGCTCGTGCAGTCGGCCGTAGAGGCTGCGCACGAAGTCGAAGGAAAGGGGTGCGCACAGGAAACCGAAGGCCGAGGTCGCGCCAGCGCCGAGCGGCGCGATAAAGTCCGGGACGCCGAGGGCCCTGGCGACCCTGTAGCCGTGGACCGGGCCTGCGCCGCCGAAGGCGAAGAGGGGATAGGCCCGCGGGTCCTTGCCGCGCTCGATGGCATGGACCCTCGCGGCGTTCGCCATGTTCTCGTTCACGACCTGGTGGATGCCCCACGCGGCTTCGAGGGTATCTAGGCCAAGAGGACGCGCGACCTTGTCGATCGCCCGCAGGGCTGCCTCCCTGTCGAGCCTCATCTTCCCTCCGAGGAAGAAATCAGGGTTGAGGTAGCCCAGGAGCAGGTCCGCGTCCGTCACCGTCGGCTCGCTTCCACCCCGTCCATAGCAGGCCGGGCCGGGTTCGGAGCCCGTGCTCCTCGGCCCGACCTTGGGGAGGCCAAGAGGGCCGATGCTGGCGATGGAGCCGCCGCCCGCGCCGATCTCGATCATCTCTATAACCGAGACCTTGACAGGTAGCCCGGAACCCTTCTTGAACCGGTAGACGCGGGCGACCTCGAACTCGTTGCTCCTCAGCGGCTCTCCGCCCTCGATCAGGCACGCTTTCGCCGTCGTTCCGCCCATGTCGAAGGAGAGGACCTCGGGGAAGTCCGTCGCCCTGCCGTAAAAGGCGGCGGCAAGTGCTCCCGCAGCAGGCCCTGACTCGAGTAACCGTACAGGGAACCGGCACGCCGTCTCGACGCTGGCCGTACCCCCGTTCGAGAGCATGATGTAAAGCGAGCCGCCGAACCCTAGCCGCCGCAGCCGATCCTCCAGGGAGCGCAGATAACCCTCGACCAGCGGCCTGGCGTAGACGTTGGCTACCGTCGTCGAAGTACGCTCGTACTCCCGTATCTCCGGCGCAACCTCGGAGGAGAGCGAAACTGTGATCTCCGGAGCCTCCTCGGCCAGGATCTCCCAAACCCTGCGCTCGTGCGCCGGATTGCGGAAAGAGTGCAGAAAGCTTACGGCTACCGCCCTTACCTCGCGCCCGCGTAGCTCAGTAACGATGGAGCGGACCTGTTCCTCGTCGAGTTCGAGCATGACGGAGCCGTCGTCGAGGGACCGCTCGCGCACGCCGTAGCGCAGGCTCCGCGGCACAAGTGGCTCCGGCTTCTCTATGAACACGTCGTACATGTCGTAGCGGTGCTCTGTGCCGATGGCGACAGCGTCGCGGAAACCATCCGTCGTCAGGAGCGCCGTCGTGGCGCCTTTGCGTTCGATCAGGGCGTTCGTAACCAGCGTCGTGCCGTGGATGATCGTGCCGAGTTGCTCGGTCTCGACACCCTCCTGACCGAGAAGCTCGACAAGCCCGTTCTCGACGGCCTCGGATGGGTCCTCATGGGTGGTAAGGACCTTGCCGACGGCGCGTTGCCCCCTCGCGTCGTCGATGAGGACGAGGTCAGTGAACGTTCCGCCGATGTCGATGCCAACGCGGTATCGTTTCTCTGTCTGCAAATCCAAGCCTCCTAAGAGATAACCGTTAGCCCGTGCGGCAGCCTGTGGAGGCGTTCGATGCCGCCGGGGAGCACGTGTACGAGGTCTTCGATCATGATGGCACCAGCATCGGTGGTGTATGCGGGCGTCTCGATAGCCAGCACCATGCCCGACTCTATTATCGTCCGGTCACCCTCCGAGACGTAGGGAGGTTCCTCGTGGAAGGTGTCGATCCCCAGAGAGTGCCCGTAATGACCGCGGCGGAAGCGCGGGTAGCCGTTCTTGGTGATGTGGTCCTGGGCGATACGGAAGATCTCACCCACCTCGACGCCCGGCCTTATCTCCGCGCATGCCCTGTCATGCGCCTCCTGCAGCACCCCGAAAAGCCGTCCGGCTGTGGGCTTCACCTTACCGTAGGCGAACGTGCGTCCACCATCCCCACGGTAGCCGCCGACGGTCGTGCCGCAGTCGAACTTGATGAGGTCGCCATCTTGCAGACCGGCGCCTCGCTCGGAGTCGACGCCGATCCCCACTCCTGCGCCGACGGCGGGCAGGATCCACTGGTCCGAGTAGTCCTGGTAGCGGGGATCTTCCATCGCAGCACGCGCGACGCCCATTACGTATCGGTGGCGCACGTCCGTTGCGCTCATGCCTGGCGCGAGGTTCTCGACCGCGAAGCGCATCCCCGCCTCAGAGAGCTCCGTTGCCCGCCTGAGCCTCTCGACCTCGAAGGGGTACTTTATACGTCTGAGCTCGTACATATCGCCTGTGAAGTCCACCCACTCGGCCTCAGGGGCAAGGGCCGAGAAGCGGCGGTGGGAATCTAAGAGCATGTAGCGCAGGTCCGTCCCAATCCTGGCGCCGAGCAGACCCCTGTCCCCGAGCAACCCGCGTACGATCTCATCCTGCTCACCCTCGTCGAACTGCGCGGGCCTTGGCATCTCCGATTCCCCGCTCCCGAGAGGTTCCTGTACCGCCTCGGCGTCACGGATCTCAGGCCACAACCGGTAGGCCCTGACGTCCTCGATACCCGATACTCGCTGCGCCGGTTTTGCCTCGAAGTCCCCGACCATCATCCCTACTTCGACCGATTCGTCTGCCGGAATGACGGCCAGCACGGTGCCCTGCATGCGCCACCACTGCATCAGGAAGTAGCTCTGAAAGCCCGTGGCGTAGAAGACGTTCGACGGGGTGTAGGCGATGTAGGCGTCCAGTCCGCGAGCCTGGAGCCGTTGCCTGATGGCCGAAAGGATCTGATCTTTCACAGCGCAAGCTTCTCCATCCCGCCTCCTCTTCCCTTCCAGATTATAGGGACCGCGGCCGCCATGCGCCCGTCCCCCGTTGACGCCCGCCCCAGACCTCGCCACACTTGTCCGAAGTGCTGCCACGACGCGGGAGGAAAGAACATGCCGGACGGAGCGGAGCATATCTTCGACCTGGAGCAACCACGTACCGAGAGGATGCCGATCCACCCTGCCCACAAGCAGGCCGGCTACTCCTACCTACTGCACCGCCGCCACGAGGACGAGTACCGCCCGGACGAAGCCGGACCGCGCACCGGAGCCGCGGGCGTCATCATCTGCGGCGAGCACACGGGCACCCATATAGACGCCCTCTGCCACCAGTCCGACGCCCTCGTGCTCTGCAGCGGCGTACCGGTGGGGGAGGTGCAATTCCCGCGCGGCTTCACGCGCCACGGCGCCGAGGAGATAGCGCCCATAGTCGCCCCAGGCGTCCTCCTCGACGTTGCCGCCAAGGACGGCGTCGAATCTCTCGAGCCCGGCCGCGTCGTCACGGCCGCTGAACTCGAAGAGTGCTGTGAACTTCAGGGAGTGGAGGTCGAAGCTGGTAGCGTGGCGCTCGTCAGGCTCGGCAACGCTCGCTTCTGGGACGACGAAGAGCGCTACCTGGCAGGAGCAGGCATGGACGCGAGCGCGGCGTACTGGATGGTTGAGCGTGGCGTGCTGGCGGTCGGGGCGGACAACATGGCGTGGGACGCGCCGGGCTCGAGAGATCCCGAGCTTGGGTGCATGATGGCTGGGCACCTGATCCTTCTGGCCAGGGAGGGCATCTACATCATCGAGAACCTTGCGCTCGACGAGCTGGCTGCCTCGGGACACTATCTCTTCGAGCTCATCTGCACGCCCCTGAAGCTCGTCGGCGCGACTGGCTCTCCCGTCAGGCCTGTAGCGGTCGTCTCCGGATAGTTCTCGGGTGTTTCGCGGCCTCGGGTGGAGCTTGTCACCAGGCTGGCGTGCTTGACAGATCATCCAGACAAATGCGGCTTATCCGGCCGGGTTGCAGATCGATTCTTTTCAAACGATTGACCGCGACCCACTCCAGCCGGTACTGGTTGAGCAGTCATCATCGCCCTTCGCGATGATGACTGCTACACGCTCCTTCATGTTCCCCACTCTGTGTCTTCCGTGTGCTGGCCGAGGGTCGGTGGGGGGCGGCGGATGGGCAGGCGTTCGCCGTCGACGAGGACTGGCGAAGCTAGCATCTCGAGGTGTCCGGCTGAGGGATGATCCAGGTCCCTCAGCATTCCCGAGCCGAGGAGGTGCTCGTCGGCGAACACGTCGGCCAACGTGTTGACTGGTCCGCTAGGGACGCCGGCGGCCCGGATCTCCTCAGCCCACTCATCCGCGGGCCGCTTGCTGAACTCTTTCTGAAGCACCGCGATCAGAGCCTCCCGGTTGGCCACGCGGTCGGGATTGGTCGCATACTGCTCGTCCTCGGCCAACTCAGGACGGCCAATTGCCTTGCACAAGTTGGCGAACTGGGTGTTGTTGCCGACGGCGACCACAATTGGTTTGTCCGCGGCATTGAAGGTCTGGTATGGAACGATGGAGGGGTGGGCATTGCCTATCAGACCGGTGTCCTCGCCGCTCGTGAGGTACTCCTGACCGCGGTTGGCGAGCCAGCCGAGGGTGGACTCGAAGAGCGGAACCTCGATGCGCGCGCCCTCTCCGCTCGCGCTGCGCCGGTGGAGGGCCGCCAGGATCGCGTTCGATGCGAAAAGGCCGCACACTATGTCCGAGATCGCAACCCCGACCTTCGTCGGCTCGCCGCCAGGCTGGCCCGTGATGCCCATGACACCACCCCTCGCCTGCACCAGAAAGTCGTAGCCAGGACGGTCCTCGTCAGGGCCAGGCCCGAAGCCCGTGATGGCGCAGTAGATGAGGCCGGGATTCGCTTCTCTTAGAGCTTCGTAGCCGAGACCGAGCTTCTCCAGGGCTCCGCGCCTCCAGTTCTCGATCACGACGTCGGCCCCGGCCGCGAGCTTCCTGACTCGCTCCAACCCTTTCTGATCTTTCAGGTCTACCCCGATGGAACGCTTGTTGCGGTTGACGGAGAGAAAATACGCCGACTCGCCGTGTACCTCGCCGCCGGCGAATGGCGGGCCCCAGTGGCGGGTGTCGTCCCCACGCTCGGGGTGTTCGACCTTAAGAACGTCGGCGCCGAGGTCACCGAGCACCATCGTCGCGTAAGGCCCAGCCAGAACCCGCGAGAGGTCGAGTACCTTGACGCCTTCGAGCGGCAACTTCGGACCATCGTCCATGCGCCCAGTGTAGCGCAAGGCAGCACGCTCCGGTCTTCGGCCTCCGCTCGTCAGCACGGCGCTTCGCGCCTTATCAGCATGCTCCCTCCGGCCGCTTTCAGCGGCCAGCTTTTCCTCGAACGGCGTCTCCCACGCTCGCTAAGCGAAACTCCACGATGAGAGTGGCGCCTCGCGGACGGTGGCTACTATCCCCATGCTCTTGCTGAAATGCTGACCTGCTGAGGTGCTGACAAGCAGGCGCAGCCGGCGTGCTGAATTCGCAACACCAAGATGTGCGCTGTGGAATAATCCTGAGTCGATGGTTGAGCTCCGAGAGAGGTGAGAAGATGGCTGTGACCCAGGCCGGAAGCAACACGGATGCTGGATCCTCCACCCGCCCCGATGCGATAGATTTCCTGAACATCGACGCCCACCTCTCCGACGAAGAGAGGGGTATCAGGGAGAGGGTCCGTTCCTTTGTGCACCAGAGAATCAAGCCGAACATCGAGGAGTGGTACGACGAGGCCGTCTTCCCGGAGGAGATCGTACCCGAGTTCGCCGATCTCGGCCTGCTCGGGATGCACCTCTCCGGCTACGGGTGCGCTGGCAAGAGCGCCGTCGAGTATGGCCTCGCTTGCATGGAGCTAGAAGCGGGCGACTCTGGT
>JACCSM010000331.1 GCA_013698525.1 Rubrobacteraceae bacterium | reverse complement strand
GCTGATAACTCGAGACGAAGGTTTCGACCCCGACGTGGCCAGTTCGCGCCCGTTACTTTCCGTTTCCTCTCCAGTGCGTGATAATACCCGTATCTCATGATGCGTTTTGACGCAGACACATATGTGGCGCGAGCATATATAATTAACGTACGTGCAAGAGAAAGGGGCGCAGGTTGACCGAAGAGTCGCAGAGCACGGGTAATGGCCGGGGTACGACTGCCGCGGGGGCCGAGAGTCTATCGGTCACGGACAATCGCACGGGCCAGAGTTACGAAGTCGAGATAGAAGACGGCACGGTCCGCGCGATGGACTTCAGGCAGATCAAGGTCGACGAAGACGACTTCGGCCTTATGACCTACGACCCCGGTTACTCCAACACGGCGAGTTGCAGGAGCGCCATCACCTATATAGATGGGGAGAAGGGGATCCTGGAGCATCGTGGCATCCCCATCGAGCAGCTCTGCGAGCATTCTTCCTACCTCGAGGTGGCCTACCTGCTCAACTACGGCAGGCTCCCTACCGAGGACGAGCTGAACCGGTGGACCTATGAGATAACCCATCACACCTACGTCCACGAGAACATCAAGAACTTTATGAACGGCTTCCGGCACGACGCCAACCCGATGGGGATGCTGCAGGCCTCCGTCGGCGCCCTCTCGACGTTCTACCCCGAGGCCCAGGACATCGACGACGAGTATCAGCGCCACGTTGCGGCGGTGCGTCTGATCGCCAAGATGCCGACCCTCGCCGCCTTCGCCTATCGTCACAGCCTCGGGTTGCCCTACGTCTATCCGGACAACGACCTCTCCTACGCGGGCAACTTCCTGTCGATGCTCTTCAAGATGGCCGAGCCCAAGTACGAGCCCGACCCGCGCCTCGAGAAGGCGCTCGACGTGCTCTTCATATTGCACGCCGACCACGAGCAGAACTGTTCCGCCGCGGCCGTAAGGGTCGTCGGGTCTTCGAGGGTCGACCCCTTCTCGGCCATCGCCGCCGGCTGCGCCGGGCTCTACGGCCCGTTGCACGGCGGGGCCAACGTCGCGGTTCTCAGGATGCTCCAGCGCATTGGCACTACCGATAACGTCCCCGACTTCCTCGAGGGCGTCAAGCAGGGCGACGAGCGTCTCATGGGCTTCGGCCACAGGGTGTACAAGAACTACGACCCGCGGGCCAGGATCATCCGCAGCCACGTCGACGAGGTGCTCGAGGCCACGAACAAGGAGAGCCCGCTGCTCGACATCGCCATCGAGCTCGAAAAGCGGGCGCTCGACGACGATTACTTCACGAGCCGCAAGCTCTATCCCAACGTGGACTTCTACTCGGGCCTCATCTACGAAGCGCTCGGGATACCGACGGATGCCTTCACCGTCATGTTCGCCATACCCCGCACCTCGGGTTGGATGGCCCAGTGGATGGAGATGATGGATGACCCCGAACTCAAGATTGCCCGTCCGCGCCAGATCTACACTGGCCCCCGCGACGCAGACTACGTGCCAATAGACGAGCGCTAGCGCTCGTCAGCATTTCAGCACGCCGCTTCGCGGCTTGTCAGCATTTCAGCGGCCAGCTTCCCGGCGGTTGGCCGCTCGCTCTGCCCGTTCATCGCAACCGTTGCCGCTTGTACTCTGGCCCCGTGATCGCAGACGAGCGTCACTGCCAACGACCAGCTGAAATGCTGACAAGCGAAGGCGTCAGCCGAAGCGTGCTGAAGCGCTGAAGTGCTATCTACGATCCGCCGAGCACGGCGTCATAAAGCCTGCGCTGGCGGTCGAGGGCCTTCATGTAGATTTCGTGCCTTCCCGGGTCGGGCTCGAAGGTCTCGCCGAGTGGTGCTTCTGAGGTCTCGATCTCAGGCCCTCCGAGCGCT
This sequence comes from Rubrobacteraceae bacterium, assembly GCA_013698525.1. Taxonomy (GTDB): domain Bacteria; phylum Actinomycetota; class Rubrobacteria; order Rubrobacterales; family Rubrobacteraceae; genus Rubrobacter_D. Next base: position 5,674 of record JACCSM010000331.1, on the reverse strand, counting down.
TCCAGGGCGATCAGGGCCGCGCCCCTGCTTGAAGCCTCCTTTACACCAGAGAGCGTGACCGGTCTGCCTAGTGTGTCGGCCATGATCCTGGTCCACGTCGGCGAGTGGAGGAGGCCTCCGCCGCTGGCGACGACCACCTTCTCGGCAGGGGAAGCGATGTCGAGCATCTCCGCGATAATGGCGAACCTGAAGGCCACGGCCTCCATCGCGGCGCGCAGGATCTCGACGGGCTTGCTGCTCATCGAGAGTCCTGACACGGTCCCGTTGGCCCGGTCGGCCCATCCTGGTCCACGCTCCCCGGCAAGCAGCGGCAAAAGCGTGAGACCGTGGGAGTCTGGCTCCATATCGGACAACATTCTCTCGGTCTCCTCCGGGACGGGGAGACGCAGCGTATTGCGCAACCATTCGACCAGGTTTCCACCGTCGGAGAGCGCGCCGCCCATGACGTAGCGCTCCGCGTCGGCCCTGTAGCACCAGGGCCCATCGGGTATCTCGACGGACTCCGCCTTCCAAAGCACCCGCATCGCACCGCTCGTGCCGACCATAATCGCGAGCCGGTCACTACCCGTGCATCCGCTCCCGACGTTGGAGCAGGCGCCGTCGCCCACCGCGGGGAGCCAGGGCGTCTCCCGCAGGGCCGGCCACCGCTTCGCCCACTCCCCGGCCAACCCCCTTCGCGGATCATCCGAGATGGCGGAGAGCTGGGCCTCTTCGGCGGGTAGCGCCTCCAGTGTCTCGCGGTCCCACCGCCGCCGGTTCTGATCGAAGAGGCCGGTCCCCGAAGCCATCGACGTCCCCACCTGATAGGGCTCTCCGAAGAAACGGGCGTAGAAGTAGTCGGCGGGGGAGACCCAGATCTCCGTCTTCTCGAAGGCTTCGGGCAAAGCGTGGCTCGACCACAGCAGCTTGGCGGGCCAGTAGCTGGAGTGGGGCACGCAACCCGTGCGCCGATGGTAAGCCCTCTCTTCCAGTCGTTCGAGCAGGTCCGGGACGGACTCTGCCGCGCGGCGGTCGGCCCAGGTCAGGATCGGGGTCGTGGGACGCCCGTCCCGGTCCAGGCCGAGGACCGAATGCCAGAAGGTGCTCATGGCAACGCCGGAGATTTCCGCCTCTCCGGTCCCGGAGAGCGCACCGTCCACGGCCCGGACCACGAGGTCGAGTAGCCCGTCCGCGGCTTGGATCGCGCCGCCGTCCGGGGTGTACTCGAACTCGTAGTCGAGCTTGACCTCGGTCCCCTCTATGCCGTCACCCGAGCCGTCGTAGAGTTCGGCCCTCACCGACGAGGAGCCAACGTCTATCGAGAGAATCCTCGCGCCCTGAGATGCCCTGGATCCCACGCCTCCACCTCCCTGGCAGATCACCGTTCACCGTAGTTTAGCAAGCCGCTGCCCCGCGTCATTCTCTCGGAGCGTCCCATGTTTACCAGCGGCCCTGACTCGGGTACCGAGATCACTAACAGCCGCAGGCTTATCTAGGAGGAGAACGTGGCGAGCGAAGACAGGTTGAGGGAACTCGAGGAGAAGTACGAGGACTACAAAGTCTACGACAACCAGGGAGAGAAGATCGGGAAAGTCGATGACCTTTTCGTGGACGAGACAGACCGCGAAGAATACATCGGCGTCAAGATGGGGTTCCTCGGCCTCAAGTCCACCCTGATCCCCATGGATATCGCCCGCGTGAACGAGGGCGAGAGGAGCATAGAGGTCTCGGAGTCGAAGGATCACGTAAAAAACGCCCCGAGCTTCGACGACGACGAGGACATCACCCCCGACTACGAGGACCGTATCCGCAGCCACTTCGGCCTCGAATCCCTGGGAACATCGGAGGGTGGCTACGGTGCATACTCAGGCACGAGCGAAGGCGGGGAGTACGCGGACAGGCAGCGCGAGGCACAGGACTACGAGACAGAAGACGATTCCACAGACGATGCCCGTTCTTCCGCAGAACCCGAGTACGGGGAACGCGCGGGGTCGACCGCCGAAGGCGAAAGCTCCAAAGATGTACCCGAGTACGGGGGTGCGGAAGAGTCCTCTGAGGGAGGTCCGTTCATCAGTGACACTGGGTCCTCCTCTGATGAGGCTACCCGGGAGGTGCCGACCACGCGCCAGACCGAGGAGACCGAGACCTTCCAGGAAGGTGGACGCACGAAGATTCGACGCCGCGTGATACGCGAGGAGATCATCGAAGAAGACGCCCCGGATACACGCAGTTAGAGCGGCTTGCTTGTAGGGGCGGTTCGCGAACCGTCCTTAGGGCGGCCATCTGCCTCCCGGCAGGTACGTTCCCGAGGATTCCTCGACCACGTAGGCCCACGCCAGAAGGCCCGAGCCCTCGTTCGTCTCGATAGGTAGAAGCACGCGCCTGTAGTGGCTCGACGCATCGGCGGGATCAAAGCCTTCCAGGCAGTCGAGGGCCGGTAGGCGCGACTCCGGATCATCGAAAGCGAAGATCTCACCGAAGACGCGCGGACCCTCAGGCGATAGTACCGGCTCACGGCCGAGCCGCCACTGCTCCTGCGCGTCCTTCGTAGGGTCGCCGGTCCCGAAAGCATGGATGGACCTTTCAGGGACGACCAGCGCAGGATAGCCAAATGGGAGATCGTACACATCTCCACGCACCACCGCCTCCTCGACGCGCAGGAAACCACTACAATAACGCTCGTGGTTGCGCTCACCACGCTTCAGAGTACCGTAGCAGAACATCAGCAGCGGCGACCCATCACCCATACTAAGCACGCTTCGGCCTGCAGCCTTCGCTGGTCAGCAAGTCAACCCCCCGCCTTGCGAGCGGCTTGCCAGCCGGTCGGCCAAGGCGCACGCGAAAGCCGAAATGCTGACAAGCTGAAATGCTAACTATCTGACATCCACCAGAGTCGCGTAATCAACCTTTATACAGCGGTCCATGATGACGGTGAGTCCGTGCTCTTCGGCGTAGGCGGCCGCCTCCTCGTTGATCACGCCAGATTGCATCCACAGTACCTTGGCGCCGGCGGCCACGGCGTCCTCGGCCACGGGCATAACCTTCTCGCTGCGCCGGAACACGTCCACTATGTCTACAGGCGTGGGGATGTCTTCGACCGATTCGTAAGGCTCTTCGCCAAGGACCGGACTGTGGAGGTTTGGGTTGACGGGGAAGATCTCGAAGCCGAAGCCCTGTAGTGCGCCAGCGATCGCGTGGCTGGTACGGTAGGGCCTGTCCGACAGCCCGACTACCGCCACGGTCCGCGCCCGGTGCAGCAGGTCTCTTATCTCTCGAATTTCAGGATTTGCGTGCATGTCGCTCTCTCCTCGGGGACATCAGGCCACGATGTTACCCGATCTCCACACCCATCGGGGCAAGGGCGTACTCTTTGCCCTTTGCCTCGACCATCACGTCAGCCTCCCTGCTGCCAAGGGCACCGAGCAGCGCTTGCCAGTCCCTGCTTTCCACGGAGTATGCGTGCGCACCGGCCTGCTTGGCGGGGTCCTGGCTGGAGAGGTGTAGCTTGGGACGCACACTCCGATGTCCCCATGTAGGCAGTGAGAGGTCCAACGCCTCATTCAGCGTCAGACTGCCGGGATTGAGATCGTGGTGAAAGGCGTCCGTGATCGCCGGGATGCCAAGAGCGACGGCCGTCCGGACGACCTCAGCCACGGTCCACACGCGCTCGTCGTTCTCTAGGGCGAGGTAACGGAGTGTCCCCGCCTCAGAGCGCATCACTTCGACAAAGCGCGCGGCGCTCGCTTGTTTGTCCTCATAGGCTCCGCCCATATGCAACACGGCCACGCCGTCAGGGCTGCCAAGGAAGTCGAACACCCTGGCGACGTAACGCAACTCGGTCAAACTACGCTCGACCACCTCGGGCTTCAGGCTTCCAGGGTTGATGTACTGGCCAGGATGCATCGAGAGCCGGATGCCAAGATTTCGGGCCAGTTCTCCGGCCTCGCGCAGATCCTCACCGTGCTCGGCCTCCCAATCATAAGCAAAGGCCGGGTGGGAGGCGAAGGGGATCAGGTTCTGTCCCATCCTGAAGAGCCCGACCCCGTGCTCCGCGTTCCACCGCAAGATAATCTTCAGATCGGCGACGTTCTCCCTGACGAGTTCCCTGACCCTCTCCACATCTGCCAGGCTCGCGAGCCGCAGCGTGCGGTTCGTGCTGGCCGGGATCGTCAGGTTCTGTGTCGGGTAGCCGAGACGTATCACGGCCCCGGTATACAACGCCGGTGAAGAGGCCGATGTGTTCAGCTTCCCACGTACGCAATCAGCGCCTCGACCGCATGTCCCCTAAACAGAATCCAAAGCGATTCGCAGAGGATCAATACCTCTCCGAATCGCGTATTCGACTACAAGCGATCAGCTCTCAGCAAAAACAAGAAGCTGACAAGCTGAATTGCTGACCTGCTCTATGAGTCTTCCAGGACGAAGGTGACCTCCATGTTCACCTTATAGCCCGTAACGTTGCCGTCCTCGATCAGGACGTTCATGTCCTTGATCCAGGCCCCCTCTACACCGCGCAGGGTGGAGGTGGCACGGCTAACGCCTTGTCTGATGGCATCCTCGAAACCTGTCTCAGAGACGACGCTCAGTTCGGTTACTCTGCCTACGGACATAAGCTCTCCTTCGCCCTGGCTTGCACTCTTCTACCCTGAACATTTACTACCCGCGCCTGCGGAAAATAAACGCTCCTCGACGCAGGCGCGAGGGCCAGGGACGAGCCTCGTGGATGTCCGTGAAAATCCTCTCACAGCGCCCTGCGTAAGACTCGAGCATTACACCCGACTAGCCGTAGCCTCTCACAGCCCTCAGCAACCAAAAAGCTGACTGGCTGAAGTGCTGACCAGCGCGGGATAGGGAAGGGCGAGCCCTTCCCTATCCCGCTTTCAGAGTTCGGCCGAAAGTACGGGGTCGCTCGTCGGCTTGTTCGAGCCCCCGGCCGGCTCGACTGTCACCGCTATCACGTCGGCCTTAGTTATGGAGTTCGTGACCGGCGCCGCCGTCATATTTCCGTCAGGCTGGAAGAGTCCGCTGGGTTTGGGCACGTCGCCGCTTATGACCCAGATCTGGCACGTCTGGTCCTCAGGCACAGAAGGCATGTTCTTGGCCACCAAGATAACCCGGTTCTTGCGGATGGAGGCCACTTCGGCATTGGCGCCCTGATCCGCCCACGATCCCTCGAGCTCGATCGTCTGGCTTTGCTGGACCTGGCGCTGGTCCTGTGCGTCCTCGATCTGGGCTTGCAGGTCCTGGCGCTGGTCCTGTGCGTCCTCGACCTGGCCTTGCAGGTCCTGCACCTGGCCTTGCAACAGCACGTTCCACGACAGCAGGCCGATCACGAGCAGGGTCGCAGCGCCGAGCGCGAGGCTTCTCACACCGAGATAGTCTCCGATCCTTGCGAACACGGACCGGCGCCTGACGCGGCGGGGCTCAGCCTCGGCCTCGACTACCTCCATGACCCTGCTGCGAAGCTCCGGAGTTGGCTCCTGTTCGTGCGGGGAGAACGCGAGCAGGCCGGCGACGGCGACAAGATCGTCTATCTCGGCCTGCCGCTCCGGGTGGGCAGCGAGGTAATCCTCGAAGCTCCGCCTTTCTTCCTCAGGAAGGGCGCCGAGGACGTAGGCATCTCTGAGATCTTCGAAGCGTTCTTTGTTCATCTCACTCATCTGGGCACCGCCGCGTCTCTCGATTCGAAGTAGTC
>JACCSM010000318.1 GCA_013698525.1 Rubrobacteraceae bacterium | reverse complement strand
AAGCGACTCCTTCCTGCTCTGGTCCTCCCACCCGTCTCCGCGCACGGTCGGGCTGTCGGCAACTTTTTCTCGGCGCTCCCCCGCGAATAGTAATCTACGGGGCAAATCTTACGCCGCGATTGCCGATTCATTACGAGATCCTTAACGGTTCACCGCGGCGCGTCTCGATCTTCCCCGAAGTCCTGGCTCTTAACGCCAACGATAAGGGGTACACTTCGGACTATGACGATGGTCAAGATTTGCGGGATAACCAACGCCGGGGACGCCCGTGTGGCCGCGGAGGCAGGGGCCGACGCCGTAGGACTCATTTTCGCCGAGAGCCCGCGTCGCGTTGGCATCGAGGGGGCGCGCCGTATCTCCATTGCACTGCCGGAGAACATCATCAGGATCGGCGTGTTCGTGGACGAGGAGCCGGCCGAGGTACTGAGGATCTCCCGCAAGGTCGGGCTCGACCTCGCACAACTCCACGGCGACGAGACGCCCGATACTGTAACCGCCGTGCGGGAGGGTGGCGTCAAAGTCATGAAAGCGTTGCGGGTGAGAGACGCCGCCTCCATCGAGGCGTTGGACGGATACGAGGCCGACCTGTTCCTGCTCGATGCGCACAGCGAAAAGGCGCAGGGAGGCACGGGCGAGCGGTTCGACTGGGGGGTGGCGAAGTCCCTGAGAGGACGTGATAACATCGTCATCTCAGGGGGGCTAGGACCGGAGAACGTACACGAGGCGGTCGAGTACTTCGAGCCCTACGGGGTGGACGCGTCGAGTTCCCTGGAGGATGAGCCAGGCAGGAAGAACGGTGTGCGGGTGCGGAGGTTCGTCCTTGCGGCAAGAGATTGAGAAGGGTTACTTCGGCCCGTTCGGGGGCCGCTACGTGCCCGAGACTTTGATCCACGCCCTCGAGGAACTCGAGGAGGCCTACGAGACCTACCGCAACGATCCCGAGTTCGGCGAGGAGAGGGACCGCCTGGCGAGGGATTTCGTCGGCAGGCCGACCCCTTTCATGTTCGCCGAGCGCCTGACCCGCAAGTGGGGCGGGGCAAACGTCTGGTTCAAGCGCGAGGACCTCGCGCACACAGGGGCGCACAAGATCAACAACACCCTGGGCCAGATACTGCTCGCCGACAGGATGGGCAAAGAGCGCATCATCGCCGAGACCGGCGCGGGCCAGCACGGCGTCGCCACGGCCACCGTCGCAGCCCTCTACGGCAAGGAGTGCGTCGTCTACATGGGCGAGGAAGACACCCGGCGCCAGAGGCTGAACGTCGTGCGGATGAAGCTCCTCGGGGCCGAGGTCATACCAGTTCTAAGCGGCTCGCGCACCCTCAAAGACGCCGTCAACGAGGCGATAAGGGACTGGGTGGCGAACGTCGAGGACACCCACTACATCATAGGGAGCGTCGTCGGGCCAGCGCCTTACCCGAGGATCGTGCGCGACTTCCAGGCCGTTATAGGGACCGAGATAGAGGCCCAGAGCCGCGAGCGTCTCGGCGGTGACCCCGACGCCATCGTCGCCTGCGTCGGCGCAGGCTCGAACGCCATAGGGGCATTTCACCCGTTTGTCGGAAGAGAGAATGTCAGGCTCATAGGCGTCGAGGCGGCGGGGCGCGGGCTCGCCACAGGAGAGCATGGGGCGTCCCTTGCGGAAGGAATGCTCGGCGTCCTGCACGGGGCGAAGAGCTACGTGCTGCAGACGGAGGGGGGCCAGATCAGGGAGGCCCACTCCATCTCGGCCGGTCTCGACTACCCGGCCACAGGCCCAGAGCACGCCTTCCTCAAGGACGAGGGTCTCGCCGAGTACGCGAGCGTCACAGACGAAGAGGCGCTCAGCGCGCTCCAGACGTGCTCGCGTCTCGAAGGCATAATCCCGGCGCTCGAGACGGCACACGCCATCTTCTACGCCGAGAAGGTGGCCGGAGAGCTCGGCCGGGGAAAGAACATGGTCATCAACATCTCGGGGCGTGGCGATAAGGATGTCGAGGTCGCCGCGAACGCGCTCGGCATCGGCTCAGAGGAATCAGATGACGTATCAGGCCCCGATCCCTCGACCTCCACTTGAACGGCGACCGTGTAAGGGGGGCTTTCCGGGAGGGGCGGACCGCGCTCGTACCCTACCTGACCGGCGGCTATCCGACGCTCGAAGGGGCGAGGGAGGTAGGGGAGGCCTACCTGGAGGCTGGTGCTGACGTGGTGGAGATCGGGGTTCCCTTCTCCGACCCGCTCGCCGACGGGCCGACGATCCAGGAGACAACGACGCGCGCCCTCGCTAACGGGGCCGACCTCGACTACTGCCTGCAACTCGCCTCGGCGTTCTCGGGAAGGGTACCCGTTGTCTTCTTGCTCTACTACAATGTGATCTTCGCCCGTGGTGACGAGCGATTCTTGCAGGACGCAGCAGGAGCAGGGGTCTCGGGGCTCGTGATCCCCGACCTCCCCGTAGATGAGGCGGGCCGGTTCGCCCAGCTGGCGGCCGCGGCCGGCGTCGCTTTCTGCCCGCTCGTCGCGCCAACCTCTACCGACCAGCGCATCTCGCGCGTCGGCGAGATGGCGACCGGGTTCGTGTACTGCGTCTCTGTGGCCGGGGTAACAGGGGTGCGGGACGCCCTGCCGCCCGGCGCGATCGAACTTCTGAGACGCGTGCGGACGAGAACAGGTGCGCCTGTGGCCCTTGGATTCGGGATCGGCTCGGCCGGGGCCGCCGTCGAGGCCGCACAGGAGGCAGATGGGATCGTAATCGGGAGCAAGCTCATGCGCCTCGTCGAGGAAGGCGGGGCGGAGAGGGCGGGAGGGTGGCTGCGCGAGGTGCGCGAGGCGCTCTCCGGGGTCGTCGAGGCGGGGGGCTAGGCATCAGGAACTGGCTGAGCAAACGCAGAGAGTACTCCAGGAGCGCCCCTGAGACCGAGAGCGGCGTCGGCCCGATGGACTCAGTCTTCACCAAGTGCGAGAAGTGCGGGCAGCCGATCTACGAGAAGGACCTGAGGGCGCGCTTCAACGTCTGTCCCAACTGCGAGTTCCACTACCCGCTCTCGGCACCGGAGAGGATAAGGCTTCTCACCGACGCGGGCAGCTTCGAGGAGCGGGACGGGGGCCTTTTCGCCGAGGACCCCCTCGGGTTCGAGGATTACCGCCAGAGGCTTCAGAAGGCGCGTGCGAAGACGGGGCTCGATGACGCCATCCTGAGCGGGACAGGCGCCATTGGAGGAAAGCAGGTGGCGCTCGCCGCTCTCGACTTCCGGTTTATCGGGGGTTCGATGGGGAGCGTTGTCGGTGAGAGGGTCGCGAGGACCATCGAGCTTGCAGGTGCGGAGGAGCTGCCGCTCGTTATCGTCTCGGCGTCGGGAGGGGCGCGGATGTTCGAGGGCGTCTACTCGCTCATGCAGATGGCGAAGACCAGCGTCGCACTCTCGCGCTACGTCGAGGGATCCTGGCCCTACGTCTCTGTCCTGACAGATCCCACCTTCG
>JACCSM010000299.1 GCA_013698525.1 Rubrobacteraceae bacterium | reverse complement strand
GCCGCGACAGGCAGCCCGGCCAGCGCCAGCAGCCCCAGGAGGAACGCCAGATCGGCGGCCAGTCCGCCGGGCAGTAAAATCGACGTGCCAAGGCCAGCGCCAACGAGGGCCGCGGAATAGGCGAACCTCTTGAGTTGCTGGCGTTCGACGCCGCGAGATTTCCACAGGCGAACGGCGAGTCCGGCGACGGCCAGCGCGAAGGCAGGCAAGGCGAGGGCATCCGTCACGGAGTCTAGAACCTGGAATACTTCCCCAGCCACGCCGCCAGGAGCGAGTGGGTTCTCGAGGCCTGGCTGAATGCGGCCAGGCACGAAGGCTTTCGCCGCGGCGGCGAAGACCACGGTAATCCCAAGCACCCAGCCAGCCAACCGCCAGCGTCTCGAGATAAAACGGCCGTCGGGGAAGAGCAGCAGAAGGAACATCGGAAGACCGAACGCCGCCGGGATAAAGATCCAGGAGCCTACCCAGGCGGCGATCCCGCTTCCTGGCAGATGTGAACCGTACCCCATGTCGATCCCCAGCTCGGCGTAGGCGCCCACGGCGAACAATAGCTCGAGCAGAAGTCCCATCGCGAGGAAGATCCAACCCACGGCATTCCCAGGAATCCGGGAACTTATGATCACGCCGGCGGTTGCGGCGCCCAGCTGGACCGCGACGAACCCGACCGTGAAAGGAATGTCCGTCGGCCCAGCCCAGTTCAAGGAGATCTGCAGGATGACGCCGGGCAGCAGCAGGAGCGCGAGCACCCACAGAGACCATGCGAGACGGGATGAGTAGCTAGCGGCCATCAACTGTCAGCCTTCGGCTCCACGCCGGCGGACGGCTTCCGCAACCACAACGACACATGTTCCGGCTGCACGGTCTCCGTGACTATCGACAGCAGGTCGGCGTTCAACTGTTCCAGATCCGTCTCGTCGCGCAGTCTGGCAGAGAAGTCTTCGAGGGTTTCCCTTGCGTTATATTTGTTGCGGTAGAAGCTGCGGTCTATGAAACGCTGTATGCGCCACCGCAAAGGGTTGAACAATGCGGCTATCGCCAGCGTCGAAGCGACGATGGCCAGCTGGCTGTCCTGCCCGGTCACCGGAGCCAGGAGGCGCTGGAGTCCGGCCACGCCCCCGAAGTAGACTGCGACCAGTGTAGCGGTGAGCGAGCCGTAGACGAGGGTACGGTTTATGACCACGTCTATGTCGTAGAGGCGGTAACGAAGGACGGCGTAGCCCGCCGCAAAGAGTACGGGAACGAAGGAGATGGTGGCGAGGAGCCCTCCAACCGTCTCATATCCCAGGTAGTAGCTGAAGACCCCCGCAGCGCTAGCCAGGGGTAGAACCGCGGCGGCCGCTGCGATCCACTTTAACTGCTGCCTCTCCACGCCCCGGGATCGACGCAGGCGCAAGATCATGGCAAAGGCCGCCAGGAGCAAACTCGCGGCCATCCCCGGCCATCCGATGTTGGAGAGCGTTCCGACAAGCACGCGGGGCGCATCGACACCGAGCGGGTTGTCTACGCCCTTGAAGGGCGCCTCGTTCAGCACCGGGTTGAGGGCCGCGCTGGCCATCGTCGAGCAGGTGGTCAGGATGACCAGCCAGAACACCACTCGCCAGCGGCGGCCCGGGAGGTTGCCGTTTGGAAAGAGCAGAAACAGCATGGCCGGAGCGGCAAACAGCACGGGGATAAATATCAAGGTCGAGAGCCAGGCCGTCGTCTGACCCCCGGGGAAGCGTCCCGGTTCGGTGAAGAGCGTGTAGATGCCGTAGCTCTGTAGGAGCTCCGATGTTACAGCCGTCACCGCGACACCGGCGATGATCCAGCCAACCGGGTTCCCCGTACGGCGGTAGACAACAAGGATCCCCAGCGCGACGAACCCGAGCAGCACGAGGTCGAGTAGTACATTCACCACGACCTCGGCAGCCCCCGTTACATCGCCGTTCAATATGGAGAGGTAGATCCGTCCCAGTATCAACACGACCGTCACCGGCAAGGCTATCCACGAGACGAACCGCACGGCCCGGACCATCAAACGCTCGTCTCCACGATCTGGTCCATTCTCCGCAAGCGAGCGAGCACCGGAGCGCCTCATCATGGGCGTAATTCCTCGTTAGTATCTATTCTGCCGGGCTGTCGCAGCCACAGGGACACCTGCGCCGGACGAACCGTCTCACCTACCACCCCGACGAGATCCGCGCTCAGGCTGTCCAGGTCGGTCTCGTCCCTGAGTCTGGCGCCGAACTCTTCGAGCGTCTTTCTTGCGTCGTATTTGCTGCGGTAGAAGCGACGGTCGATAAACGACTGGATGCGGCGCCTCAAGGGGTTGAAGAGCGCGGCGATCACGAGGGTGGAGGCAACGATGACGAGCTGTGAGTCGCCGCCGGTAAGGGCGCGGAAGAGAAACTGCAAGGAGACCACCAAGCCGGCATACACCAGCGCCAGCGAGATCGTGAGTGATCCGTAGACCAGGGTGCGGTTGATGATGATGTCTATCTCATAGAGGCGGTAGCGCAAGACGGCGAATCCCACGGCGATCGGGACGAGTGTAAAGCTGATCAGCGCCGCATACCCCAGGAGGTCCAACCATAGCGGTGAGCCTGGCTGGAACCAGGCCCCCGATGGGAAGACGAACGCGAAAACCATGGCGATCAGGTACAACAGACCAACGTAGGAAGCGGCGAAGGCTATCCATTGGATCTGTTGACGCTCCTCGCCTCTCGAACGCCGGTAACGTATCACCAGGCTGAACACGGAGGCGAGCATGCACATCGGCAACAGCGGCAGAACGATGTACGTCGCGGTCTCCACCCAGGGGTATCCTTCCAACCCGAACGGGTTGCGGATCCCCCCGAGGTTCTGCAACGGCCCGGGGGCGAGACCGACGCCGATGCATAGCAGCACGATCACCAACCCAGAGAGCCAGGCCAGAGGTCGCCACCTCCCGGACGGTAGCATCCCGTCAGGGAACAGCAGGAACACGTAGGTCCCCAGAAGCCCCACAGCGGGCACCCACATGAAGTTGTTTATCCCGGCGACCCCCACAGGGAATGGGACCGAGCCTGGCCTGGCTACGCCGTAGACGGCGTAGTAGTCCGTCATACCCAAGAACATCCACAAGAGACCGTCTGCCAGGAGAATCCAGCCGATCGCGTTGCGGGGACGCCTCGAGGCGATCAGGGCTCCCACCAGCGGGAAGATCAGGAAGGGTGCCCCTCCCAAGAGATTACCTACGGTGAGGTTGGCTTCCCAACTGCTTGGGATGTGCGCTGAGCGGGCGAGAACAAGCAGCGGTACGCTGGCTACGAACATGGCTACACAGAGACCGGCCAGCGACCAGGCCAACCAGAAGGACGCGCGCGTACCGCCGTCCCTCAGGCCTCGTTCCCTTGCCGCTTCCATCACTACGCTACTCTACAGTACCACCGTCTCCCAGTCGTTACGGAAAGCGTTACGAAGCCTGTCTTTACACGCTTAAGTCTGCAGAGGGTCAATACCTTTGCACATTCGCCTACGAGAGAGAACAGGGAGGTCAGTGGCTGAAGTGCTGACAGGTCGCCTGGAACAGGCGACGTGCTGACATGCTGACCAGCTGAAATATACTAACGGTATGGACCTCTTCGACGAATCGGGCCTGGAGAACCTGGCCGGCCGCGCCCCGCTCGCAGAACGGCTGCGCCCGGCGACGCTCGACGAAGTCGTCGGCCAGCCGCACCTGACGGGTGAGGGCGGCCCTCTACGGTTGGTCGTGGAGCGAGGCAGGATCGGCTCGGTCGTCCTCTGGGGACCGCCGGGTACAGGGAAGACTACCCTGGCCCGCGTGCTGGCGAACACGGTCGAGGAAGAGTTCGTGCCATTGAGCGCTGTGACGAGCGGGGTAAAGGACCTCAGGGCCGCACTGGACGGCGCCCGTGAGCGTCTCAAGTACGAGGGGCGCGGGACGCTCGTCTTCGTGGACGAGGTCCACCGGTTCAATAAGAACCAGCAGGATGCCCTGCTGCCCGCACTCGAAGAAGGGCTCGTTGACTTCATAGGGGCGACTACGGAGAACCCTTCCTTCGAGGTAACTGCCCCGCTGCTCTCCCGCTCGCGCGTGCTCCGGCTGCGGTCGCTCTCGGAAGGGGATCTCGGCCTCTTGCTCGACAGGGGCGTCGAGGCGCTCGGGGTCGAAGTCTACGATGATGCGCGCGAGTACCTGCTGCGCCTCGCCGGTGGTGACGGTCGGCGGATGCTCAACGCCCTCGAGGTCGCTGCGGCAGGCACAAAGCGGGTCGAGGTCGCTGACGTGGAGCGGGCGGTGGGACAGAGGGCGCTCAGGTACGGGCGCGAGGAGCACTACGACGTCATAAGCGCGTTCATCAAGAGCGTGCGCGGCGGCGACCCCGACGCGGCGCTGCACTACCTGGCCAGGATGCTCGAGGCGGGGGAGGACCCCGTGTTCGTCGCCAGGCGGCTCGTGATCCTGGCCTCAGAAGACATCGGCAACGCCGACCCGCACGGCCTGCCGCTCGCTGTCTCGGCCGCCGAAGCCGTCAGGCTCATCGGGATGCCTGAGGGACGTATCCCCCTGGCCCAGGCCACGACCTATCTGGCATCGGCACCCAAATCCAACGCGGCCTACACCGGCATAAACGCGGCGCTGGCCGACGTGCGCCGCGAGAACACGCCCGAGATACCCATGCACCTCCGCAACGCCGTAACCGGGCTCATGAAAGAGGAAGGCTACGGCTCGGGCTATCGTTACGCCCACGCCGACGAGCCGGAAGGGATGAACGACAGGTATCTGCCCGAGGAGCTATCAGACCGTGTCTACTACGGGCCGAAGGAGAGCGGTGCCGAGGCGGAGATCAAAGAGCGGCTGCAACGCTGGCGCGGGGAGAGGGAGAACCGTAAGTAGCGTCCTGATCACGCCTGGCGCGGTGGAAACTTCGCCAGGTCACCGCGCAAGGAACTCGCGGCGGCACGAAGATCGTCGCTGTCCACGAGCAGATCCACCCACAGGTCGTTCATGCCCGCCTCGCGGTCGAAGAACCCGGGCGGCCGTGATTCCTGCTCGAAGTAGATCCTGATGGTGATGATGTCTTCATCTCTCCCCACGACCTCGAAGCGCAGGTTGGGCTCCACGAAATCCTCGCTTTCATCGACAGCCTGTCCCGAAGCGAGCGCCTCTAGCCAGCTCGAGAGACGTTCGACCTCCCAGGTCAGGATGGCAGGGTCCCTGAACTCCCAGGCACGCTCGTCCACCGGCGCGACCCTGCCATCTACGACCAGCCAGTTGGCGTCCCACTCGTCGCCTTCGATGCCGGCGAACTGGTAGCCGACAACCCGGAGCTCGAACTCAGTGAGGTCTCTACTGCGCAGGATCACGCTACGTCGGCACGCCTCCCTTGTGTATCGTCTAGACGCAGACCTTCTTGCCCCACTTCTCGACCTCCTACGCCAAGGACCTACTCAGCGATTCATTGGCGTGTGCTGCGATCTTGTAGGAAAATAAGCAAAAGAGAGGCAGGGAAGCGGGATGCGTCCTTCTGCTACTTTCACACGTCTGGCGCGATCCGAAACGCCACCGGGCCGGGAGCCTGAGGCGGTGCGAGCGTGGTTGCTCGGCGGCTTCCGGGTTTCGGTAGGGTCTCAGACCATAGAACAAGATCAGTGGCGGCTCCGGAAGGCGGCCAGCCTCGTCAAACTTCTTGCCATCGCGCCGAGCCATCGCATTCACCGAGAGCAGATGATGAGCCTGCTGTGGCCAGATCTTGGGAGGAAGGCCGCGTCGAACAACCTCCGCCGGGTCCTCCACGCCGCCCGTAAGGTCTTGGACCCGGCGACGGGTTCCCGCTACCTGGCATCCCAGGACGAGACGCTAGTGTTGTGCCCGGGAGGACATCTGTGGGTAGACGTCGAGGCCTTCGCAGAGGCAGCGGTCAGCGCCCGTCGCTCACGGGATCCTGCCGCCTACCGGGCGGCCATCGAGCTGTACGCAGGGGAACTCCTGCCCGGTGACCGCTACGAGGAGTGGGCGGAGAACAGGCGGGGGGAGCTGCGGCGGCTGTACATCGAGCTGTTGGTCGAACTGGCTGGACTGTACGAAGTACGCGGGGAGTACGGGCAGGCTGCTGAGACGTTACAGAAGGCCTTATCGGAAGAATCTACCAATGAGGAGGCACACGCTGGCCTGATCCGTCTTTACGCCCTCTCCGGGAAGCAGGGAGAGGCGCTCACGCAATACGAACGACTCCGGGGGACCCTCTCCGGGGAGCCCGGCGCCACGACCCGAGCCCTGCGCGACGAGATAGCGGCCGGCAGATTCCAGCCTACCCGGCGCGCCGCTCCCCTACAGGAGGAACCGTCGCATTCCGGCAAGCACAACCTGGCCGCGCCCAGGACAAACTTCGTCGGGCGCGAGCGAGAGATCGTCGAGGTCAAGAGGATGCTCGCTATGACGGGGCTCTTGACCCTCACCGGTACTGGCGGCTGTGGCAAGACGCGGCTCGCCTTGGAGGTGGCCAGGAACCTGGTTGGGACCTACAAGGACGGGGTGTGGCTCGTGGAGCTGGCGCCGTTGTCCGAGGGGGCGCTGGCACCCCAGGTGATGGCTGCCACCTTAGGGGTGCAAGAGCAACCGGGCCGTCCCCTCCTAGAGAGCCTACTCGACGTCTTGGGCGACAAAGAGACGCTCCTCGTCTTGGATAATTGCGAGCACCTGATCGATGCAGCGGCGCGCCTGACAGTGGCCCTGCTCGACTCTTGTTCGCGCTTGCGGGTGCTCGCCACCAGCAGGGAGCCTCTGGGCGTGGCGGGCGAGCTGGGCTGGCCCGTGCCCTCACTCTCGGCGCCCGACACGCAACAGTCCCACACCATGGAGGAATTTGGAGGCTACGAGTCCGTGCGGCTGTTCGCTGATCGTGCCTCACAGAGGCATCCTGGCTTTGAACTAACGCCCGAGAATGCCACGGCCGTGGCACAGGTGTGCGCGAGGCTGGAAGGCATCCCGCTCGCCATAGAGCTCGCGGCAGCGAGGACCGGGATGCTCTCTGCTGAGCAGATCTCCGAAAGGCTCTGGCGTTCCCTAAGAATGCTTACAGGCGGCGACCAGACGGCGGGCCACCGCCACCAGACCCTAAAGGCGGCGCTGGAGTGGAGCTTCGATTTGCTTGGACAGCCCGAGCAACTCTTATTCCGGAGGCTCGCCGAATTCGCTGGCGGCTTCACTCTCGATGCAGCGGAGCGCGTCGGAGCTGGAGAAGGTATCGATGGAGAAGACGTCTTGGAGTTGCTCTCTATGCTGGTGGATAAGTCGCTGGTCGTAGCTGAAGAAAATTGGGAGAAGGGGGCGCGCTACAGGCTGCTCGAGCCTGTTCGGCAGTACGCCCGCGAGAAGCTAAGGGTGAGCGGGGAAGCCGAGGCAGTCGGGCGTCGGCACGCCGAGTTCTTCCTCGCCTTGGCGGAGGAGGCCGAGCCAGAGTTGACCAAATCGCAGCAAGCTGAGTGGCTAGATCGTTTGGAGACCGAGCACGACAACCTCAGGGCTGCGCTCTCGTGGGCGCTCGGGCGTGAGATTGATTCGGGATCTCGGCTGGCGGGTGCCTTGTGCCGGTTCTGGCACACGCGGGGTTATTTGAGCGAGGGGAGAAGGTACCTGGAAGCGGTTGCAAGCAGCGCCGCTGTGCCGACGACCGTACGCGCCAAGGCGCTTGACGGGTTGGGATGGATAGCGGAGCCGCAAGGCGATTACGAGCGAGCGCGCGTAGCATACGAAGAGAGCCTGGCATTGTACCGAAGTTCCAATGACAAGAGGGGCGTAGCGAACGTGCTCGGCGATTTGGGATCTCTGGCGCTGGATCGAGGAGACTATGAGGAGGCAACTTCGCTGCTGGAAGAGAGCTTGACGTTACACCGAGAATTGGGCAGTAAAGAGGAGGTCGTTGGTGTACTCAATGGCCTCGGAGGGTTGGCATCAGCGAAAGGAGATCGAGAGCAGTCCATTTCGTTTTTCAGTGAGGCGTTGGCCTTGAGTCGGGGGACTGGAAACGTACGGAGGAACGCGACCTCCCTGGGTAACCTGGGGATTACGATGTTGGTGCATGACAATCCTGAACAGGCGACGGTGTTGCTCGAAGAAAGTTTAGCGCTCTTTCAAGAGATCGGTGATAGCTCGAACATCGCCATTGGCCTCATGTATTTAGCTCTTGCCGCGTTGACCAGAGGTGATCATGAACGGGTACAGGCGCTTGGCCAAGAGAGCTTGAATCTGCTTCAGAAAGCCGAAGATAAGCAGCACATGCCCGAATGCCTGGAGATAATGGCAGGAGGTGCCGCAGCGCAGGGCCAGGCGCAAAGAGCGGCGCGACTGTGGGGGGCAGCGGAGGCCATGCGTGAAGACATCGGTGTGCCCTTGCAGCCCGAAGATCGCAAGCTACTAGACCCTTATATAGCCATGGCACGTTCCAGCTTGGGTGAGGTGGCATGGCAGACGACCCTGGTAGAGGGACGAGCAATGATGCCCAAACAGGCGATCGAGTACTCCCTCTCCGCAGAGAAAGCTGTCTTGCCTCCACCGGTCGCCCGTCGCCCTGGTGGGAGTTCTGCCACACTTGCCCCTCTTACCCCTCGCGAGGAGGAGGTAGCGGTACTGGTTTCCCGTGGGCTCACCAACCGCCAGATTGGCTCGGAACTCTTCATCTCCGAGCACACGGTCGCCACCCACATAGCCAAGATCCTCAAGCGACTGGCCTTGAGCTCCCGCTCACGGCTCTCCGCTTGGGTGGCCGACCGAAGTCTGCCTCCATCGGATCAGGTTTGAGAATTGCCTGCCCCGAGCGTTTACACGGTGAGCCACTAATCCGAACTAAATCCAAGAATACTCAATTCTAAGTATGCCACAGGCCTTCCGACTACTGGCCGACTAACGGTCACCCTCTACGCTGTCTGTATGACGTACTCGAAGGACACACGTCCCATGGAGTCGAGGAGTGCCGGCGATGAGGTTGTACGTGGCACGCGGGGCCTAGCTCGTGCTCTGGGAGCGCTCGTCGTTCGCCTTGAGAGAGCGCACGTCGTGGGTCGGGGCGATGTGACACATGATACGTAGCCCTTCAGACGCAAGACCACCCAGGCTGCTCTTCCGCGTCCTCCTGACGAGTGACGAACGTCGATGGAGATAGGGCCATGCTCGGCCGTTGCTGCCGAGCGAAGACCCACCTGTTCTCTCAGGTTGCGCATGTCGACCTTATCGGCGATTACCATGAAGTGATCGGTGGGGTGGACACTGGTGTGGCTTTCTCATTGCGGGCGGCTTTGACTACGCTACGAGCGGCGGAAATCCACGAGACGTCTTGGTTCAGTGTGCTTTGAAACGTGCAAGTAAGATCACCGGCGCCACGTCTTTGTTCCTTCCGTCTGCGTCCGGCTCCGGCGAAAGCGTGGCGGTGGGCGCGATGTTCGCGGTCGGCGGGACCCTCACCTCTGCTGCACCGATATCACTACCGGGCCTACCTCCGACTCCCACGGCCAAGAACAATGTGATCAAGACCAATACGCACACGCTACGCTTTATTGTGGTGACGATTTCATCGTGGTTCTCCTGAGTACGCTTGCTCAGGCGAATCCCGGATCCGGTTCGCGAGAGACCCATCACATACGCCATGGCCCTCCCCACCCACATGACCTTGCCTCGAACTCTCCTCACTATTGCTCCCCTCTTTCCTGCAGCGCCGATTCGCCGTTGAGCTTGCTCGAGAATGGAGGTCGGGTTGTTCATAGCCTCTCCTTTCGTTCGCTGCTCCGGTGGAGAAGAGATCCCTCGCCAGAGCGAGTTGCGATTACGAAGAGAAGCCTAAAGAGGGGGATATCCCGCCGTCATGAGCACCCATCCCAAAGTGCTCGGGAAGATAATCCCATCCGATGCGGGAATTGCGTCGACGACGGCGGGACGCCTTCCCGCCTGGTCCAGACGCTTCAGTAGCGGACCTCCCCTCGGGCATCTATCCCGAGCTGCTCGGGAAGATAATCCCGTTCAACTCGGGAATCGTGCCCATGACGGCGGGACACCTTCCCGTCTAGGCTTGCGGTAGAGGTCGCATATGAGGTGGTCTTTGAGAGAGGAAAAAAAGCTGTCTAGCGAACAGAGGCGCGGAGAGGACCGCGAGGGCTGGAAATCTGCGATTGTCCGGGTGATGGGTGCATCGACCCCCGTCATGGGTCATCGTCATGGGACACCTAGAGGAGGCACCGGATGGCGCTCGAAGGTCGATCGGTTAGGATGCACCGGACGCGGTCCGGTGCCATCATTGCAGGGTAGGAAAGGGCTTGAGTCGGAAGGCAAACCACCAATGGGGTCACAGCCTGATATGACAGGGTCCGTAGGGAGTAGGAACGTGTGGTTGTCCACCGCAGTGCGCAACAGCTGGCTGCTCACTGCCAGGGCGTCTTCGGTCGTAGGTGGTGTTTGGCATGGGTAGGTTGAACGCTGGCCGGATGGCGCTGCGGCGGGGCCTCGCCCGCTTCGGACGCCACGTCCGTCGTGGGGCGGCGGCATACTCGGTACTATTGCTAGCGCTCCTGCTCACGCTCCTCGCCTCCTACTACGTCCGCCAGAACGTCGAGGCAGAAGCACGCACCCGGTTCGACGAGACTACCCAGGCGACGAGGGCAGCGATTTATCGTCGTGTGAACGCCTATCTCGCAGCGATGTTCGGCGCGAGGGGGTTGTTGCGCGTGAGCGATTCGGTCGGTCGTGACGAGTGGGATGGCTACGTTAGGAGCATAGAACCGGGGAGCCCGATTCGTAAGTCCCAAAGTCTTGAGGGGCTTCAGTCTTTGGGCTTTGCGACGTACTTAAGACCCGGGGAGAGAGAGGCTTACTCCCGAGAGGCTCGGGAAGAGGGCGTGCGGGATCTGTGGCCAGAACCGGATGGTGTACGCTCGGCTTACTTCCCCCTGAAGTTAGTGGGTCCCTCCTACGAGGCCAACCGGAAGATGATCAACTACGATGCGTATTCGGATCCCGCCCACCGGTCCGTCATGGACCGGGCCCGAGACACCGGAGAGCCGCAGGCGACGGGGATGGACTACGTGTTGACCAATGCTCCCTCCCACTCTGAGGCGGACCTAGCATGGAGGAAAGGCTTTGTGGTGTATCTGCCGGTCTACCAGGAGGGCGAGCCCAAGGACACCATTGCCGAACGGCGGCGCGCCATGAGAGGATTCGTCGTCGGTACTTTCAAGGCGGATGAACTCTTCGCCCACACCTTCGGTAGAACCTTCCACCCTGCCATAGACTTCGAGGTCTTCGATGGCGAGGACGCGGCATCGAGCTCGCTGCTCTACGACAACAATGGCGTGAAAAACGCCGGGGAGATGCGGGATGCGGCTCTCTTCACCAAGGTGAGACGAATTAAAGTAGCCGATACACGATCCGGGACACGCGAGTGGGCCCTGTACTTCGCCACGCTGCCAGGATTCGAGAGAGGGGCCAGGAGCAACCTACCAGCCTTCGTGCTCGTGAGCGGTGTCACCGTGAGTCTCTTGCTCTTCGGCATCACGTGGATGCTCGTGCGCAGCCGTACGCAGGCCTTCCGCGCAAGCGAGGACCTCAAGGAAGCCAACCGAGAGCTGGAGCAGGCAAATACGGAGCTGCAGAGGTCGAGGGAGGGCTTGGTCAGCGCCAGAGAGGAGGAGAGGCGGCGGCTGAGACGAGACCTGCACGATGGAGTGGGCCCCCAGTTAGCCGCGCTCATGCTCGAGCTCGAAACCGCAAGCGATCTCGTTTCGGACAACCATGAAGCCTCCGCCCTGATGGCGAAACTCTCCAAGCGCGCTAGGGAGATCGTCTCGGACGTCCGGCACTCGGTTCACGCCCTAAGGCCGCCCGCCCTCGACGAGCTCGGCCTCGTCGAAGCTCTGAGGGAAGGAGCGATGCAGTACGGCCCGGCAGGCTTGCGCGTGTCGGTGGAGGACCCGGAGGAGCTGTCGCACTTGCCAGCGGCGGTGGAGGTGGCATGCTACAGGATTGCCCAGGAGGCCTTGGCCAACGTAGTGCGTCACGCCAGAGCGAGCCACTGTTCCATTCGCATCCGGCTGGACCAGGAGGCGTGCGCCCTGAGCGTTGAGGTCGAAGACGACGGGAGGGGCATCAGGGACAACGATAGGGCCGGAGTGGGGATGAGCTCGATGCGCGAGCGGACCGAAGAGCTTGGAGGCAGATGTACCATAAAGTCCTTGGCAGGGGGCGGCACCCTGGTCAGGGCGCTTCTGCCATTCCGCACCACAGAAGACGCCCCCCGTAGAGAGGAGTAAGGGAGCATGGAGGATACCGTTCGTGTGCTGATAGCCGACGATCACCCCCTCTTTCGCGAGGGCATGCGCGGCCGCCTGGATCGGGTGGCCGACGTCGCGGTTGTGGGTGAGGCCGCGAGCGGCGACGAAGCGGTGGAGTTGGCCCACAAGCTCGAGCCTGACGTCATCCTCATGGACATAAAGATGCCGGGCCTGAATGGTATAGAGGCCACCCGCGAGATCCAGCAGGCGAGCCCGCAGATATGCGTATTGGTGCTCACCATGTTCGAGGATGACGATTCGGTCTTCGCTGCGATGCGTGCCGGGGCCAAGGGCTACCTCTTGAAGGACTCCGGCGGCGAGGGGGTAGTGCACGCCATCCGAGCGGTGGCAAGCGGAGAAGCCGTCTTCGGTCCCGGGGTCGCCGAACGCATCATAGGTTTCTTCTCCGCCCCTAGGGCAGCAGCATCTCAGCGCGCCTTCCCGGAACTCACCGAGCGCGAAGAGGAAGTCCTCGCCCTGGTTGCGCAGGGCAAGAGCAACCGGGAGATATCCCGGCAGCTGTTCGTGAGCCTGAAGACGGTTAGAAACCACGTTTCCCACATCCTCCTAAAGCTGCAGGTGGCCGACAGGGCGCAGGCCGTCATCCGCGCTCGCGACGCCGGGATGGGTCGCGATGGGGTGTGAGAGAAATAGTCAAGTCTAACTAATCCTACAGTGACACTTCTCTAATCCTTGCGTTACTCTCTGTCCACTTACTGGAGAGGGAGAGCATACGATGGGTGAAGAACCGAGAATCAATACAGCGATCGCGGCGACGGAGCATTGGTTAGAGTA
>JACCSM010000293.1 GCA_013698525.1 Rubrobacteraceae bacterium | reverse complement strand
GTCGGGATCTTCCAGCCCTGGTCAGCGACGGCCCTGTGGACCTGTTCGGATAAGGGCAGATCTGCGAAAGAGGTCCATCGGACCTCCGGTATTGTGCTTGCCAAGATGTGCTGTTTCCTCTCTATAGCTGTGCAGTGGTCGCCACCATAAGGAGCGTACGTCGTGGGCTACCACTCGACGGGAGAGGACAGGCACAAGACACAAAAAAGGAGATGCTCTTCGACATCCGGCATCTCGATGATCGTGGACGTATGTTCTTTATCGCGTAGCGTCACGAGTATACCGGACGCGCGTTCGTAATCAAAGCGACGGAGAAACGACCCGGGTCCGGGCACCTTTCACGCCGGGTCAATCCATGTGCCACTGCAGGGGGAGGAGGTAGGGGAATTGGGTGCTTGGGTCGATGTCTACTTTCATGATCGGGCCCATCCACTCGCTCCACCGCTGGTTGGTTTCATCGTTCGCCAGATACTCCTGGGTCTTCTCGAGGTCGTCGGTCTCGAAGTAGCCGAAGAGGGTGAGGCCGTGACGGAAGATCGAGTAGTTGTTGATGCCCGCAGAGCGCAACGATTCGACCATCTCGGGCCAGATCTCCTGGTGGCGGCGCACGTACTCTTCTTCATGCCCCGGCCTGACCTCTAAAACCCACGCATACTGGGTCATCCAACCCTCCTTATCTTTGTCCGCCACCGGGCGTCATAATTCTGCTCCGGAATGGGCCCCGCGTCGGCGAGCATACATCCACCCCATTTTGGGGCCTCCGTCGATCCCGGCGGTACGAGCCCGTGTTGCTCCAGCCTCGCTTCCACATTCCTATTGCGCTACCTTCCGTCAGGGCCGACCGGCAGGTCCCCGCTTACCGCAGGGTGAGGACTACCTCCTCGGGCGCGTTGCGGCCCGCAATGTACCCTAGCGGCTCTACCATGCGGTGCCACCACCACGCCCCGTCGAAGACCAGGGCACCGTGTACGAAGATGATCCTCATCCCATCCACCCTCCCACCATCGCCTGCGCTCCCTACGGAGGCAAAGTGTAGCAACCATGCGGTGTTTGTGTGGTGTTTGAGGCTACCTTGATGTGCCGTATCCACGCTCTTGCCCACACAGCATGAGGATCCAGTTTCTCAACATGCTGGTTGGTTATCCGAAGTTCGTCCGGTGGGAGGATGCGCAGGATCTCGCGCTATGTCATCCTTCAGCTTGTAGGGGTTCACTCGTTGGGAAGCGAGGCAAAGGAGGGTAAGGCATGGCTGAGACTACGGGCCGTGAGGCAGGCGCCGACGCCGGCTGGAACATCCCGACCAAGTACTTGCCGGCTATAGAGTCCAGGGATCTGCCAGAGCCGCTGCCCTTTAGGAAGATCATAGGGGCGAGCGTGATCATCCTCGCAACGGCGCTCGGCTCTGGCGAGCTCATTCTCTGGCCCTACATCGTGACGCAAGTGGGCATAGGAATCTTGTGGCTCGCGATGGTCGGCTTCACGATGCAGTTCTTCCTCAACATGGAGATCGAGCGCTGGACCCTCGCAACGGGCGAGACCGCCGTCGCTGGCTTCACCCGCTTCTGGAAGCCTTGGGGGATGATCTTCATCCTCGGGGCGATCCTGCCCAACCTCTTCCCTGGGTGGGTGACCAGCTCGGCCACGGCGATCACCTACACATTCGGCATCAACGAGGATCTTTACCGCTACATCGCCGTCGGACTGCTCGTTACCATCGGTCTGATAGTCTCGCTCTCACCAGTGGTCTACCAGTCCATCGAAAAGATCGAGATGGTACTGGTCAGCGTCATCCTGAACTTCCTGGTGTTCGCCATATTCATAGCCACCAAGGGATCGGTGTGGGCGGGCGTGTTCACCCAAGCGCCCGCAGGCATCGCGAACTTCCCCGGCTACGCCGCCGAGATCGGAGCCGCCTCGCTCCTAGGGGCGAAGCCTTCGCGGGGGCGGGTGGCGCCAACAACCTCGTTTAGAGCAACTACGTCAGGGACAAGGGCTCGGGGATGGGGGCCCGCATCCCCAACATCGTCTCGCCCATAACTGGCGAGGAGGAGGCCGCACCAGGCCTCGGGTACACCTTTCCGACCAACGAGGAGAACCTGCGCCGCTGGAAGAGGTGGTGGAGGATTTGCAACCAGGAGCAGTTTTTCCTCTTCTACGTCATCGGCCTCTTGTCGCTCCTGGCCCTCTCTGTTTTGGCCTTCTCGACCCTGGGCATCCAGGAGAACGTCGGCACGGACTTGGCGTTCATCAAGGACGAGGGCAACGTGCTCGCGGACGTCATAGCGCCCTGGTTCGCCACGTTCTTCTTTGCGGCGGCCTCGATCACGCCGTGGAGTGAACCTCATGTCCGGTCCTAACCCGCTGCCAGGACCGGAAGCCGGGGAGGGCAACCGGTTCATCTACGCGCGTACACCATGGGGCTTGACCGTAGAACTCATTAGTTACCCGGCGTCGATGGCCTATGATACGGAATCCTGCTGTATACTGTATGTATGCCAAAGAGACTAGAGTTGTCGCCTCATGCGAGCACACAAGAGTTGGAGCACCGTTATAGGAAGGCCAAAGATCCCGTGGAACGCTCCCACTTCCAGATCGTATGGCTGCTTGGCGAGGGGAGGACCACCGAGGAGGTATGCGAGGTCACCGGTTACAGCCCAGGCTGGGTACGCCACATAGCCCGCCGCTACAACGAGCGGGGAGTAGAGGGTCTTGGCGACCGTCGCCACTCCAATCCTGGCGCGAAGGAGAGGGCTCTGCTCGACGAGGCCGGAGAAGCGCAGTTAGTGGAGGCTCTTGCAGAGCCTCCGCCGGCTTGTGTGGGCGGGGGGATGTGGAGCGGGCCTAAGGTTGCGCGCTGGATAGCACAGAGGAATGACTTGGAGAAGGTGCACGTTCAGCGGGGTTTTGAGTATCTGAGGAAGGTGAGTATGAGCCCGCAGGTTCCGAGGCCCTCAAACGCCAAGGGGGCCTCGGCCTCCGAAAGGGAGGCTTTCAAAAAAGTCTCCCGCTGAAGCTTCAGCGGCTCAAGAAGGCCCATCCGGAGGCCGAAGTGGTGGAGCTTTGGGCACAGGACGAGGCGCGGTTGGGTCTAAAGCCGCTGATAAGGCGAGTATGGGCACCGGTGGGAGAGAGACCCACGGCCCGGTTCAACAGAGGCTACAAGTGGACCTACCTTTACGGCTTCGTCCATCCCGAGAGCGGGGATCTCTTCTGGATGATCTTGCCCACGGTAAACACGGAGATGTTCTCTTTGGCATTGAGGGAGTTCGCAAAAGAGGTGGGAGCGGGCACCGAGCGGCGCATCCTGCTGGTGGTCGATCAAGCCGGGTGGCACACGGGAGGGGAGGTTAAGGTCCCAGAAGGGATACACCTTGAGTTCTTGCCGAAGGGCTCTCCTGAGCTGATGCCGGCCGAGAGGTTGTGGCCGTTAACGAACGAGGCACTAGCCAACGGGCTCTTCGAGGAGATCGAAGCGATCGAGGAGGCATTGGTGCACCGTTGCGTCGAGTTACTCGATCAGCCCGAAGTCATCCGAGATCTGACCAACTACCACTGGTGGCCCCAGGAGGAGGTGGCATGACGTTTCGATTATCATTCACCCGGATTCGGTATGAGCAGCACAGTGACGTCCGCCGTTGGAGGCCCATGCCAACCGATCGATAGGCGCCCACGTTGCTCTATTCAACGGAGTGCGTGGAAGGAAGACTCTGAGAACTTCGCCTTGACGGAGTTCTCAGACGTTCACACGGGCCTCCGGATGGTAGCATCATGCTTATGGTGGAAAGGGTTGGCCCCTAGGGCTTTCTCTAAGCGGGTCGGGAAGGAGAGGACGATGAAGAAGAGGCGCACAGCAGGGCAAAAAGGGCAGTCTCCGTTCGGGGCGCAGGTGGCGTTCGCGCGAGTGGCGACAGGGCTGGGGTGGACGAGCCTCGGCGCTTTAGCGGTTGGCGCGAGCGCGGCGGGAGCAGTGGCGATCGGCGCCTTGGCGATCCGGGCGCTTGCTGTGAAGCGCGGCAGGATCCAGCGCTTGGACATAGAGGAACTAGAGGTCGGACGGCTGCACGTCAGAGAGCTGGTCGTCGAACAAGAGCAAAGGTCGGTCGTCGAGCAGGAGCAAACTCCTCCTGAGCCAAGTGAATAGAAGTTAGCCTCCATCCGCGCCGCCACAAGAACGAGGCAGCACCCAAGTGCGTGGAAGATAGATTCTGGGAGGTTCAACGGCGAGACTCTGCATAAATCATCCTCTCTCTGGCCAGACCGTCGCCTACAATCCACCTGGATGCCTAACCCTCAACCCTGCATCTTGTAGGGCTGCACAGAAATGCAATCGGCTGCATAAGCGTTCGCCAGGTACCTCACAGCGTATGTGGATTCATCGTCACTTCACCGTCGACCTGTACACTCCTTAGAGATTCCTTCCCTGGCTCCTTCCGACTTCGACGAACTCCAGGTCCAAGAGGCGCGCGACCTTGCGCAGCGTGCCGGCGTGGCGGCCGACGCCGAGGGCGCAGTGGTGCGTCGGTCCCTGCTCGCACCAGGCGTTCATGAACGCGGCGGGCGGTAGTTTGAACCTGAGCCTGCTGTTGGTGTTACCGATCCTCATCGTCGGTCCTGGCAGCGACTCGCCTTCGGCTGCGAGCATCTTGAGGTTGCCTTCGCGAGTCTGGGTTACGCCGAAGATGGTGACGGG
>JACCSM010000292.1 GCA_013698525.1 Rubrobacteraceae bacterium | reverse complement strand
GGCGGCTCGTCGTAGGTCTTCAAGGCGTTGTTCTCGTAGAGGGCGAAGTCCTGGACGAGCCCCTTGGTCCCCCGGTCTTCCGGCACGTAGGCGAGACCGAGATGCTGGCGGGCTTCCGCGCCCAACTTCGTTACGTCCTCGCCGTCGAGGTTGACCGTGCCCTCCTCGGCGTGCCTAACCCCGGCGAGGGCGTCGGCCAGCTCGGTCTGTCCGTTGCCGTCGACACCGGCGACGCCCAGTATCTCCCCAGCCCGTACCTCGAGACTCACCCCGTCAACCGCCTTCGCGCCGGCGCCGGAGCGGACGACGAGGTTCTCGGCCGAGAGGCGCGGCTCCCCCACTTCAGACGCCCCTTTCTCCACGCGCAGCAGGACGTCGCGGCCGACCATCAGGCGGGCCAGCGCGCCCTCGTCCGTCCCCGAGGCGTCGACCGTCTCGACCACCTTGCCGTCACGGATTATGGTGATGCGGTCGGCCACTCCTATGAGCTCGCCGAGCTTGTGGGTGATGAGGATGATGGAGAGCCCGTCCGCTACCAGCTCCCCCAGAACGGAGAACAGGTCCTCGGTCTCCTGGGGCGTCAGGACGGCGGTCGGTTCGTCGAGGATCATGATGCTGGCGTCGCGGTAGAGGGCCTTGAGGATCTCCACCCGCTGCCGCTCCCCCACCGAGAGGTCGGCGACCCGGGCCCTTGGGTCGACCCGCAAGCCGTAGCGCTCGGAGAGCTCCTCCGTGTCCTTCACGGCCCTGGCGAGGTCGAGGGTGGCCCCCTTGCGCGGCTCGGCGCCCAGCACGATGTTCTCGGCGACGGTGAGGGGTGGGATCAGGGTGAAGTGCTGGTGGACCATCCCGATGCCGCGGGACACGGCGTCCTTCGGGTCGCGTATCTGCACCTCCTCGCCGTCAACGAAAACGGAGCCGGAGTCCGGGGAGTAGAGGCCGTAGAGGATCTTCATCAGGGTCGATTTGCCCGCCCCGTTCTCGCCGAGGAGGCCAAGGATCTCGCCCCGGCGCAGCGTGATGGAGACGTCGTCGTTGGCCCTGACGGACCCGAACGTCTTGGTGACGTTACGCATCTCGAGTACGGCAGGGGCCTCCCGTGTGGCCCCGGTCTTCCCCTCTCCTGTGTGTCCCTCGGCCACCTGGCGGTTCCTACTGCTGCGGAGTGTCGGGAACCTTTATGTCGCCGCTGATGATGCCCTTCTGGGCCTCATCCACCTGGTCCTTCACATCCTGCGGGACGTCACCGTCGAAGCGTCCAAACGGGGCGAGGCTCAGGCCATCCTCCTTGAGGCCGAGGTCGATCACCTCTCCGCCGGGGAAGTTGCCGTCGTTGGCGTCCTGGATGGTCTGGTAGACCGCGTTGTCGACGCGCTTGATCACCGAGGTGAGGATGGGAGCGTCTGGGACGAGCTTGGCCTGGTCGGAGTCCACGCCGATGGCGAAGATACCCTTGTCCTTGGCGGCGTCGAAGAGGCCAGCGCCCGTTGCCCCGGAGACGTGGTAGATGATGTCAGCGCCCTCATTGATCTGCTGGAGGCTTATCTCCTTGCCCCTCGCCGGATCGTTGAACGCGTCAGGGGTCGTGCCCGCGTACTGCACGATGACCTCGCAGTCGGGGCACACCGACTCCACGCCGGCCTCGTAGCCGGCCTGGAACTTGGCGATCAGGTCGGCCTCCTGCCCGCCGAGGAAGCCTACGACCTTGTCGTCAGGGTTGGTGTAATCCGTCTTCTCCTGGGTCATGAGACCGGCGACCACGCCGGCGAGGTAGCTGCCCTCCTGCTCCCTGAAGACCAGGCTTACCGCGTTCTTGGGCTCGACTATCGAGTCAACGATGGCGAAGTCGGTGTCGGGGTACTGGGGGGCGATCTCGTTCACCGCGTCCGTCATGAGGAACCCGACGGCGAAGACCGGGTCGTAGCCGCTGTCGGCGAGCTGGGTGATGTTGTTCACGTAGTCGGTCGCAGCCTGAGATTCGAGGGTCTCGGTCTGCACGTCGAGGTCCTTCTTGGCCCTCTGGAGCCCGGCGTAAGCCGAATCGTTGAAGCTCTGATCCCCCAACCCCCCGATATCCAGCACGAGGGCAGGACGTACCTCCGCGCCACCACCGGCGTCGCCACCCCCGCCACCTCCCTGACCGCCGCCCGAGCCGCCGCAGCCGGTCACAGCCACGAGAGCCAGGATCACGG
>JACCSM010000283.1 GCA_013698525.1 Rubrobacteraceae bacterium | reverse complement strand
TTCTCAAGATCTACCTCCTCTGAACACGTCGGTGCCGGAAAGATCCTCCGCTTCCTGTGCAGTATCCAGCGTCATCCAGTAGCGGCGTTCCGGCTCTTCCTCATCACGCACGACGCGCCCGAAGCCGGAACCGGGGATGTGGCCTGCCGCTACGGTGATGCCGTCGGCCTCGAGCCACGCCAGCAACATCTCGCGGGTGCGGGCAGCCTGCTCCTTGTCCATGTCGAAGTGGACGTTCCATGTAGGCTCAGTCGCCTGCGCCGGGTGCACGATGGCGTCGCCCGAGACGAGCGCTTGCTCCCCGCCGGAGGAGACGAGCAGGCTGCTGTGCCCTGGCGAGTGACCTGGGGTCGGTATGGCCGTAAGCTCCTCACCGACCGGCTCCTCACCATCGAGCAGCTCGAGGACACCGAGATCATCGAGCGCGGCGACGGCGGGCCCGAGATACGGCGCGGAGATCTCCCATTCCGCGGCCTGCGTAACGTAGCGGGCCTCCGGGAAGACGGGCTCGCCGTCCGGTTTCACGCTCCAGCCGAGATGGTCGCCGTGCAGGTGGGTCAGGAACACTGTGTCGACGCCCTCAGGGCGAACTCCGGCATTCTCGAGCTCCACGAGCAGCTTGCCGCCGGCCCCCGTGGCCTGCGGACCGACGCCCGTGTCTACAAGAACCGTGCCCTCGGGGGAACGCAACACGTAAGACCCGACGCGCCCGCGCAGGGTCTCGCGGTCCGCGAAAGCCCAGGGGTATCGGTGCAGGTAAGGCTCCCACTGATCCTCCATGACGCCGGGGAAGATCTGGTCCAGCCTGAAAAACGCACCCTCTATATCCGTCAGGGCGGTAATATCGACTCTTCCTACAGTTATGCTCTTCGAGATCTAACCCTCCTCAGACAAACGCTCTACACGCACGCCCCGCTGGCGCACACCGGACTTGACGCGGTTCATCGCCACTATCGCCCCTACTACTAAAACCACCCCAACGCCCTGCGCTACTGTGAGCGGTTCTCCGAGCAACAGCCAGTTGAGGGTGACGCCGGTAGCCGGGTAGGCGAGCTCGGCGAGCGTCGCGTAGCTGGCTGGCGTGCTCCTCAAACCTCTGTAGTAGACAAGCAGACCCAGCAACCCCGGAAACACTGCGAGCAGCACCAGGTTGCGCGCGACCTGCGGTTCGGCCAGTCCTCCCGAGAAACTCCCTGCTGCGTCAGGGACAGCGACGGCGGCCCACACGAGAAGCAAAGGAAGCGCTGTGAGGAAGCGGGCGCCCGTGAGCGTCGGGAAAGAGAGCCGCCCTCCGAGGTAGCGGCCCATCGCCGTCGAGGTACCCCACAGGGCGGCCGCCCCTAGGGCGGCGAGCGCGAACTCGAGCCGTGCCCGCCCGACCTGGGTGAACGGCGAGAGGAGACCGCCAGGCTCCCCGATCAGATCCCCAAAAGCCAGCAAATAGGCTCCGAAGGCGGCGACGGCGAAGATCGGGGCGTAGATCACTGTCAACCTCTCCCCAAGCACCACGGCCGCCGCGGTGATGGCGAAAAGGGGCTGGGTCTGCTGCAGAAGCAACACTGTGTTCACCGACCCCGCGCCGGCTTCGAAAGCCGCGAACAGGCCCGTTGTAAACAGGATGGTGGCCACCGCTGACCCGCCCCACCCGACGACGATCAGAGCACCCCAACGCGGAGCATCCAGTGTCGATATCTCCCGCCATCCCAACACGACGGCGGGCACAGCGTAAAGGGCGAGTACCAGATGCTCGCCTAGCACGAGCAGCACGGGCGTAAAGGCGGCGCTGAGAGGGGCGCGCAGGACCGTGTCCGTCCCCCAGACGGCCGCCCCAAGCGCCACGAGCAACACGCCCGTGCCAGCGAACCCGGCAACGCTCCGCCGGTCACCAGCCAGGGTGCGGGTCCCACTGCCCACCTAAGCCACCGGCCGATCCATCCCAGTCAGCCTCCCAACCACCAGGATACCCCTCGTCTCCACCCTCTACCCACTCCTTCAGCAGCGCCGAAAACCTTCGGCTTACGATTATCATGTATATATACACATTAACATTGACAACAATATACGTCAACAGTAAGATGTGCATGAGGAGTTGGTAGGATGGAACGTGTACGAGGCGGGTCGTGGGTGCTGTGAATCGGGAATCGGTAGCTGAGGGATCATCGCTGCGGCTCGTCGACGAGTTCGCCGCTTTCGGGCCGTTGTACATGAAATGGGTCAGGTCGCGTTTGCAGGACGGGGGGATGACGTACGCCAGGATGCGGTTGCTTGGGGCTCTGCATTGCAACGGGCCCCAGATCATGAGCAGCATAAGCGACGAGCTCGGGGTTACCAGGCGCAACGTCACGGCGTTGGTCGACGCGTTGGAAGAAGAAGCGTTGGTCAGGCGGAAACCCCACCCCACAGACCGGCGGGCCACCGTCATAGAGATGACCGGGCGGGGCGTGCGGACCATGGACACGATCTACGACCAACACCGCGCCGCGGTGGCCGAGCTGTTCGCGGAGTTGGACGAGGAAGACCAGAGGGAACTCACCCGCATGCTCGGCGCCCTGCGCGAGGCATTGAGGCGCGAAGGTATCTGCGGCTAGCTCAAGATCACGACCACCAGGCCGTCCCTATGGCTTTGCAGTGTTCCTAATCCCACCTTCGAGGGTGGACGCGGGACCGGAAGGTTAATTAGACTGGATGGCTATGGCGCCCGAGACAGAACCCCTCGACGTCTTGACCATCGGGGAGATGGTCATCGATTTCATCTCCGTCGAGAAGACCGATACGCTGAGTAATGCGTCGACCTTCAGGCGGTATCTGGGGGGTCGCCGGCCAACATCGCGGTCTACGTCTCCAAGCTCGGGGGCACCTCGGCGGTGGTAGCCAAGCCTTCACTCGAGGACGCCCGCCGCCTCTTCGACTTCAACACGGACGAGGAGACGCTTGAGGGGATGGCCCTCAGCGATTTCCACGACCTCGGCGCGAAGATCGTCATCCTCACCCGTTCGGGCGGCGTCGTCACCGTCTCGGACAGCGGCAACGTGGAGCGCGTCGGCCCATTGCCGAAGGTAAAGACCTTGAACGTCACAGGCGCCCGCGACGCCTTCTGGTCGGCCTTACTCATGGCCCACCTCGACAGCAAGGACTGGCCAGAGGCCGTCCACTTCGCCCACGAGGTCGCGAGCCTGAATCTGAGAGTCGAGGGTCCTGTGGAGCGTATAATCGACCGCGAGAGCCTCTACGCCGGCCTGAAGTCAGCCGGAGGGCGGACCATATAGCGGATGGCGACAGAGCGCAAGATAACGGACCTTCAGGCCTTGATCTCCGACCTCTCCCCGGAAGACCGCGTCCTCGCAAATCGCATCTTCGCCGTCTCCACGACGACGGGACGCCTCGACCCGCCGGAGGCCATGCACGCCTGGATCGAGAAGTCCTTCGGCTCGGTGGATCACGTTACCGCCCAGCGCATCGTGAAGGTCACGAATCGCATCACCCTGGAAGGCACGCTCTTCAACGGGTTGCGCGCCTCACGGCCACTCGACACCGGCGTCAGCCTCGACCTCGACCGCGAGATAGCAGCGACCGAGGACGATCCTTTCTGCCACCCGAAAGAAGGCACCCCTGCGGACGTCTTCGGCCGCGTCGAGGGCGAGCACGCGATTACGGCCTCGAACGTCGCCAAGTACGACGGCTTCCACGGCGTCATCGTCTTCGACGACCACAACCCCCTCCACCTCACCCCCGAGAAGGTCGCTGGCTACGTCTCCGTCGGCCTAGAATGGGGCCACAAGGCCCTCGAAGCCGACAAGGAGGCTCGCTACCCCTTCCTGATGTGGAACTGTCTCTGGCGGGCCGGCGGCTCCATCATCCACGGCCACGCACAGGTCACCGCAACCCGAGGCTCCCACTACCCCAAGGTCGAACGCCTCCGCCGCAATGCTTCGGCCTACAAACGAGAACACGGCTCCGGTTACTTCGAAGATCTCACCCGCGTCCACGCTTCTCTCGGCCTCGGCATTCCGCTAGAAGGCGTCCGCGCGTTCGCGAGCCTCTCCCCCATCAAGGAGAAGGAGCTGGTCGTGATCGGGAGCGAGCCCGGTGACGAATCCCTTAGCCGGGCGGTCGGCGCCCTGTTGCAGGGCTACGTCGGGGACCTCGGTGTCCGCGCCTTCAACGTCGCCTTCTACATGCCCCCGCTCGGTCCCACGCAGGAGGACTGGACAGGCTTCCCGACGGTCGTCTACATCGTGGACCGCGGAGATCCAGCCAACCGTACCTCGGACATGGGAGCGATGGAGCTCTACGCAGCCTCCGTCGTCGCCTCGGATCCCTTCAGAGTGGCCGAAGCGCTGCGCGAGCGACGTTGAGGCCGTCGTAGGAGCCACGCGGTCGGCGGCGGATGAGAGCGCCAGGTGAGAGCTAGCCAGCTTAGGGATTGGAGGGGTACAGAGTAACTGCGTCGGGACTCGAAGGTGCGTGTAGAACAAGAATAGGAGGTACGCGGATGTTGGCCAGAGAGCGTGTGATGATAGCCCCTGACGAAGGTGCTGTGATCCTGGGTGGTGGTGTCGGGTTCGTAGGCAAGCTCTATGGGGAGGAGAACGGCGGAGCCTTCGCGATAGGCGAACATCCGCTCGAGTCTCGAATACTCGCGGCTCCGCCCCACACGCACACGAGGATGAGATCTCCTACGTACTCGAGGGGGAGATCGGGGTCGTGGTCGACGAAGAGGTCTACAGGGCCCCGGCGGGCAGTTACGTGTTGAAGCCCCGGGGGTCGTTCACGCCTTCTGGAACCCTGGTCCGAAGCCTGCGAGGGTCGTCGAGATCTTCTCCCCTGCTGGATTCGAGCGGTATTTCGAAGGGCTGGCGGAGATCCTCTCTGCCTGCGGCCCGCCGGACATACCCCGCCTCGAAGAGCTGGCCGGCCGGTACGGTATGACCTTCCATTGGGAACGGATGGAGGAGATCATGCACCAACACAACCTCAGACTGCAATAGCAGAGCATGCACCGACGTAACGACCACAATACGGCGGTTCCCTTACGGTAGAGAGCGGGTCCCACTCCACGGCGCGTAAGGGAGTGGAGAGAGGAGACGTGAGATGGTTCGTCTGATCGGGCGGCTCAACCTGGTGTCGGGCGGGGAGATCTCCCATCCGTGGGACGCCAACGCCTACCTCATCACCGGGGACGAACCCGTGCTAATCGACTGCGGTGGCAGCGAGGGCTACCCCGCGCTCAAGAGGAACCTGCGGCGTCTTGGGTACGAACCAGGAGACGTAAGTAGAGTCATAGCCACCCACGGCCACTGGGATCACCTCTCCGCGATGGCGCAGATCCGCGAGGAGAGCGATGCCAGATTGTTCGTCCACGCAGCAGACAGGGAACAGGTCGAGACCGGGGATCCTGACCTGACCGCATCGTTCCTCTACGATCGCCCGTTCCCACCCGCCGAGGTAAACGGCCTCCTCGAAGACGGGGACGAGTTTCCGGCGGGCGGATACCGGTTTCATGTGATCCACACCCCGGGGCACAGTCCAGGGTCGGTATCTTTCTGGGCGGAGATAGAGGGATCGAGGGTCTTGATCGCGGGCGATGCGCTCTGGGGCGGGTTCCATCCAAGGATACGCTCGAACCTCGACGATTGGTCGACCTCGCTCGACAGGCTGCTCGCGATGGACTTCGACGTTGTGACGTTCGGGCACGGACCGCCCGATCTCATCCCCGGCGCCGGGTTGAATGACGCGAGGCGCCAGCTTGGCGTGTACTTCAATTCCTGGTTCGAACCGTTCTACAACGGGTCGGGAGGCCACGTAGGGAAGTGAAGAAAAAGACGCTGCATATGATCGGGAACGCGCACATCGACCCTGTCTGGCTCTGGTAGTGGCAAGAGGGATTTCAGGAGGTGAAGTCTACCTTCCGCTCGGCCCTCGAACGCCTGGAGGAGTACGAAGTCTTCCTCTTTACGGCGAGCTCGGCGGCCTTCTACGAGTGGGTCGAGAAGAGCGACCCTGGAATGTTCGAGGAGATAGGAGCCCGGATAGCGGAGGGACGCTGGTGGATCGTGGGTGGGTGGTGGATACCTCGAATGGGAGGAGCCGGAAGGGTGAGCCCGCATCACGCCGGCCTATCTCGGCAACTCCACGCTGTCCCCTACCTTCACGCCACTTTTCTCGAAGAAGCCCTGGTTTACTTCGAGAGCGTACTGGGCGGGCTCGGCAGAGTCGTAGCCAGGCGGTTCATCGTCAAGGGGCTTCATATCCTGGATGTCTACGATGCGCCTCTCCGAGTCGATAAAGGCAATAGAGAGCGGTGTGAGAGTATTTGCCATCGTGAAGGTACGTGGAGCCTCTTCGGCGTAGACAAAGAGCATACCTTGATCTTCGGGCATGCTCTCCCGCCCCCTGAGCCCGATGTACCGTCCCACCGGGCTGTCGGCGATCTCGACCCGGACCCTTACCTCCTCGCCACATGAAGCGTAGATAGTCACGGTGGAAAGCTCGGGGGTCTTCTCCCCTGTCCCAGCAGTGTCGGCTCCGTTACCACAGCCGGCGTTCGCGCTCTTGGAAGCCTGCGGGGTTTTCTGCGATTGTGTGTCAGGGTCGGCCTGCGTACCATCGCAGCCGGCAAGGAAGAGGGCGAGGACGACAACGATCTTCCAGACTTTCATCGGAGCACGAACTCTATTCGTTTGTTCTGGCGACCCTTGCTCTTGTGGCCCGTGATCTCCATGCTCCCAACTTCGCCCGTGTTAGCGACGTGGGTCCCTCCGTCGGCCTGCGTGTCGAGGCCTTGTATCTCCACGATCCGAATATGCTGCACCCGCTCGGGCACCAGATTGACCTGGGTACGGATGAGGTCGGGATTCGCGAGGGCTTTTTCGCGCTCCAACTCGTAGACTCTTACCGGACGTTCTTGGGCGAGAGCCTCGTTAGTCAGGCGTTCGATCTCACCGACGACTTCGGCGGTCCACTCGCCGGGAAAAGAGAAGTCCATCCTGGCGCGGTCAGCGCGCATCTGGCCGCCCGTGACCCTGGCGTCGAAGTTGCGCCAGATCACACCCGAGAGGACATGCAACGCCGTGTGGTATCGCATGTAGGCGAACCGCCGCCCCCATTCCAGCGCGCCCTTCAGATCCCGCACGGTATCAGGGATGGCTTTGTCCGTGACGTGGACTACCTCTCCACCCTCTCGCCTCGCGTCTACGACCATCGCCCTGATGGGACCAATGCCAAGGGACCCCTTGTCCGGCGGTTGGCCTCCACCGCCAGGATAAAAGGCGGTCCTGTCCAGTATCACCTCACGGCCTTCTAGCTTTACGACGCGGGCTTCGAACTCCTTAGTGTA
>JACCSM010000276.1 GCA_013698525.1 Rubrobacteraceae bacterium | reverse complement strand
CATTGCACTGCCACGAGGAGGAGGCACGGTCGGTATCCGAGACCTGCAACGTCGACGAGACCTTCTCCGAGCGTCACCGACTGGACGACGATTTCGAGGTCATCCCGACCCCGGGACACACGAGCGGGGCCACCGCCTTCCTCTGGAACACGGGGCAGCATCGGTGCCTGTTTACTGGCGATACGATCTTCTTTCCCAGAGGCGAATGGGTCGCGGCGCTACTCGAGGGGGTCAGCGACCGGGAGGGCTATATCGAGAGTCTCGAGTTGATCCGCACCCTGGAGTTTGACGTCGTCGTACCCTCGGTAGCGGCTGCGGGCCAGCCCTACTATTCATTCACCGACCGGGCCGAGGCCGGGCGACGCATCGGCGCGATCCTCGATCGGCTACGACTCGGCGAGAACGCTTGATGGGAGCTCGGGTTCGACCCACGGCGGCCAGAAGGTCACGAGCCTTTGACCTCTTCACGCTCTTGCCCGAGTTGCGTTTGGAATGACACGAATATTCAGAGCAGAAAGGAGTCGAAGAGGATGAACCGTGAAGACTTCCCCGCTCCCCGTCAGGGCGTGATCATCACCCACTTCCTCGTGGTGCGCGACCAGGATACCTCGCGCGAGTGGTACCGTGACGTGTTGGGCGCCGAGGTCGTCAACGAGCGCGACCCGGTGATGCTGAAGTTCCACAATAGTTGGTTGATCCTCAACGCCGGTGGAGGACCGACGGACGACAAGCCCGACGTCACCCTCGAGCCGCCCGGCGACCCATCGCGCACGAGCGCATTCCTCAACCTGAGGGTCGCCGACATCCAGCAGGTCTATGCGGAATGGAGCGCCCGTGGGGCGGAGTTTCTAACCCCGCCGATCGACCGGGGAGCGGAGATCCGTTGCTACATCCGCGACCCCGATGGCCACCTCATCGAGGTCGGGCAGTCTACCGGCATCCTCGAGGGCTTCGAAGAAGAGGGGTAGATCCCGCCTCGAAGAGAGCAGCGATGCGGGCAGAACATCGCCAGCCGCTTCGACCCTCGACCTAGCGTTCGGGAAACTCCTCGGCCCTGTTCGCCTCCGGGTAGCCGAGCAGTTTGAGCAGGGACACCGCCACCCTGGTGCGCACGTCGGTCTCCGACAGCAGGTTTGTGTCCGAGAGTCCCGCCGTCCATCGGCAGGTCGCGATTCATCGGATCAGCTCTACCGACAGGCCCTTCCACTCGACCTCCGCCCACGGCCGGTCGGCCGTGAGCGCCGGCAGTCCGAACCCCACGGCGGTAGCCATACACGCCCTGTCAGCCAATCCGAGCCCGAGGCGCCGGGTCTCGTCCCACATCACGGCGGCCATGGCCGCCTCACGCTCGCCGAAGGGCACGACAGATAGGCCCAGGGACGCGAGGTCCCCTGCGAACCCGGCCGCCTCCGGTCCGGAGAGGGTCCCGACCGCCAGGTGCTTCTGAAGGAACTCCGAAAGGTTGACGGCGGAGAGGAACGAGCCGTCCAAGCGGCCGGCCACCGTGTCGGCGCCCGGCTCGTCCCTGAGCCATGCGAGCACGGCCGACGCGTCAATCACCGCAGGGCCCGAAGCCTGGGAAGCCCCGCCAGCGTCCACGCTTACCCCGTCCCGCCGTCCGTCCCGCGTTCGTTCTCGAGTTCCGCTTCGCGTTCGGCCCCGAGCCTCGCTTCTTCGCGCCGCTCGACGATCAGCTCCTCGGAGAGCACCCGGCCGGCGGGGACGCGGGAGAAGCGAGCCTTGAGCCGCCTGACGATGTCCTCGCGCCGCTCCAGAACGAGCCTGCCGTCCTCGACGCGGGCCACAAGTTCCTGGCCAGGACCAACGCCCAACTCCTCCCGTAGCGCCGCCGGTATGACGATCCTGCCCTGAGGTCCGACCCGCACCTTCAGTCTCTCATTCGACTCCATGCCCCGATTATGGCACATAGCCCTCAAGGTCGCCATACTAACACATCACTTGGCACTACCTACATGCGAATGCCACACGGAAGGTCAAGTCAGCCGGTCCGTCCTTCTGGCCCCGGATAACTGACCTTCCTATACCCACCACAGGTAAGTGTGGTAAGCATGTACGGCAACGAAGTTCGTCGAATGGTGGGCGACATTCATGCGGCCGCATGAATGTCAGACAGCATGAATATCGCCCCGGAAACGGACTTCGGCTCACGTCCACAGGATACCCGACGACCGTACCCGAACCCGTGCAGCGGCGGGTTGCTGCCACAGCTGCTGCCAAGCCCGCCGCTCGAAGGAGCCTATCAGCGACAAACCCCGCGCCGCTCGTGCGATGCTCTAGCGTAGCTCGCGCTTCGGAGGGCGCGTTGCAGTATCGGTTGTAGTACGAGGCCGCGGAGCTAATCCGGGGCCTCTACTTATCCCTCGCGTTTTACCTGCAAACTACAGCTTTTTAGAGTGGAGCCGAGGGGATTCGAACCCCTGACCTCCGCCGTGCAAAGGCGGGCTGTTCTTTTCACTGCGTACCGCTGAAGCCGCGAATGCGGCTAAATTAAGCCAATTTGTCGCCTCGGCAGCTTACACCCAATCCGCCATGTACCGCCGCATGACGCCCTGGTTGGTGTCGGGGTTGGTGTCAAACTGAAGACGATACGGGGCTCAATGTCCCCTTTAACTCTCCATGCGTGGATCGTGTCACCTGCAAGGAGGCGTGCGCCAACAGGCTCAAAGTGACGTGCCGATGCCAGGCGTCCCAGCGGCGCACCTCGTACTGGTCCAACCCCACCTCGTCCTTTGCTCGCTCGAGGCCCTCCTGGGCCGTCCAGCGCTTAGCGACCACTGACACGAGCTCGGCGAGCGATGTCTTTCTCGGGCCGTAGGCCCTGTAATGAGTGTAAGCATCGGGTCGGGCCTTCGATTGGAGTTCGAGTACCCATCGCAACCGCCCGGTAGCGGCTTCGTGGGATACAGGGCCGTACGGCCACATAGAGGCGCGCGTCCCCTTGCCCCCAGTACCGTCATCCACCCAATCCCCTGTCTGCGGCAGCACGTAGGGTCGTCCCCGCGCCTCTAGCCAGAGTTGCAGCTCCTCCCCTTCGCCGTAGACCTTGTTGGCGGTCACCCATGCAGCAGGTACGCCCACCTCGAAGGCGCGTTGGAGCATCGCCCGTGCCAGCTCGCCCTTTGTGGAGAAATCTACCTCTTCTGGGACGCCGACCCCCCGTCGCCGTTCCCTATCCTCCGCCCACTCCTCGGGCACGTACAGTGCCCGGTCTATGAAGGCCCATCCGCGCGGCGACGCGTAGGCCAAGAACAGCCCCTCCTGCCGAGTTTCGAGCCGCCCGGTCGTCGGGTTGCGCAGCCGCTCGACGCCAACCGACTTCGCGCCTTTCTTCGGGAAGCCGACCTCGGTTAGCACCAGCACACCAGAAGGGTCGCCCAGGCGCTCTACCACATACTCCCTGAGATCGTCGCGCACCGCATCGGCGTCCCACCGGGCCTTGTTAAGCAGCCGCTGCACGCCGTCGGCCCTCCCCTCGCCGATCTGCCGGGCCATCTGCCGGCCCGTACGGCGATCCATCGGCTCCAAAAGCCCAGCCAGGTAGCGCCCGGCCCGCTCGCGCACCTCCGGCCGCCTGAACCGTGGGGAGATTCGGGTATGCAACCTCTTCAATTCCTCACGCACCGCAGCATCGAACGCCTGCTCCTGCGGGCTCAACGCTGCTGTCGCCTCTCGTTCATGACCTACACAACACTATACCGCGCCAAAGTGCGGTAGTAGGAGAACGAGCTCCAAGAGATCTCTTCTCGCGCGTTATTAGAGAGTGTGAGGGTTATTCCACATAAAGCCCGCGACAGTTCGGCTCTTAGACATCTGAGCCGGTCATCCAGCGACGGCCACCTCCGGCGCGAACCGGATATGCCGAATGACGGGCGCAAGTATAGCACAAAGAGGAGATAGGCATGCGGCCAAATATCAAGCCCGAGTGGCTGAGCATACAAGATCTCATGATCTTAACGTCACTAGGAAGAACAAAATGTTACGAACTTGTAGCAAGCGGGGAGCTTGATGCCATCAAAGTGGGCAGGGCCGTGCGGGTATCCAGAGCATCGTATCTCGAATGGGTCCGCCGACAGCGCTACATAAACGTGGCGGCGGGCGAATGACCTTCGCAACCCGCCACTGAGGATGTCGTGGGATCCCGCCAACTCTCAGAGACCTTCGGACCCGCCTGTGGCCCTCGAGGGTCGGACTCCACGGATGCACTGCGGGATGAACCTGAACGGGAAGGAGGTGAGAGAGATGAACGACGAGAAGACGGAGCGGAGCTGCCGAGTGGCGGCCATCAAGGAGACGGCCAAGTCCACCAACGGCGGACGAAGCTACTTGCTAAAGGGGCTGTGGGCGTGCCGGCTAGCCGCCGGATTGACACAGCGCCAGCTCGCAGAGGCGA
The DNA here is from genome assembly GCA_013698525.1 of Rubrobacteraceae bacterium. Classification (GTDB taxonomy): domain Bacteria; phylum Actinomycetota; class Rubrobacteria; order Rubrobacterales; family Rubrobacteraceae; genus Rubrobacter_D. The sequence goes on along the minus strand of JACCSM010000276.1, from coordinate 2,697 downwards.
TGGGCGGCAGCCAGGCCACCGTAGGGCGGCTTGAGCGCGGCGATCGCGGGGCGTACCCGAAAACGATCCTGCGCCTGTGCGAGGTGATCGGGGTAGCGCCCGAGGACCTGCTCTCCGGAGACGGCCCAGAACCAACGGAGGCCCACCGGTAGCGCGGCGGACCCCCGGAGCCAACCTCCCCGAAAGGCCTGATGAAGACAATCGGAAAGAGAGATGACCCTGATGCAAGATAATAACCCGAACCCCGACGGCGTTGCGCCGTCTAACGGTTCAAAGAGTAAACCGGAGCAATCCCTCAACGCGGGGCACCAGCACATGTTGTTCGAGGAGTCGGGCATCGAGCCCGCCGTCGCGGAGGCTCGCGGCTACCGCACCGTCGAGAAGAAGGTCGAGCTGGAGCAGCTCGGCTTTGGACGCACCCAGCGCAACGTGCCGGCCCTCTTGATCCCCGTCTACTCGCCCCGCGGCGAGATCTCTACCTACCAGGTCCGACCCGACAAGCCGACGATCAAGGACGGCAAACCCGTCAAGTACCAGACGCCCGTGAATACCAGTATGGCACTCGACGTCCACCCCTCTATGTGCGACGAGCTGGGCAAGGTTTCAGTGCCGCTATTCATCACCGAAGGCATAAAGAAAGGCGACGCCCTCACCAGCCGAGGCCTTTGTACCGTGACGCTCCTGGGGGTGTCCAGCTTTCGTGGGAAGAACGAACACGGCGGCAAGACGGTGTTAGCGGAGTGGGAGTACATCAATCTCGAAGGGCGACAGGCATACATCGTCTTCGACTCCGACATCATGCTCAAGCCCGCCGTGTATAAGGCCATGGTGCGGATCAAGAACTTCCTGGAGTTCCGCAAGGCTGAGGTAGCTGTCATCTATCTTCCCCATGGTGAAGACGGTAAGAAGCAGGGTGTCGACGACTACTTCGTGGCCGGGCACACCGTAGATGATCTCCTCACACACTCTACCCAGGAGCTAAGGGAACCGCCGCGGGATGACGAGAATGGGGAGCCTGCCGCTCGATACAGGGCTACGTCGCAAGGGCTCGTCTGGGATAAGCCCACCCGTTACGGGACCTCTCCCACACCGCTCACAAACTTCGTCGCCGAGATCGTCTCAGACATTGTCGAGGACGACGGCGCCGAAGAGAAGCACACCTACGAGATCGAGGCCCGCTCGGGCGGACGCCTCAGGCGCTTCGAGGTGCCGGCCGCGAGCTTTGCCTCCATGGGCTGGGTCGCCAGGCACCTCGGCGCGAGCGCGTTCGTCTACCCTGGGTTCGGATACGAGAAGCACGCCGCCGTCGCGATCCAGTCGCTCTCTGGGGAGATCACGGAGCGGAGATACTTCGCCCACACCGGCTGGCGCAAGATCGAAGAAGAGTGGGTCTACCTGCACGCCGGCGGGGCTATAGGGCCTAAAGGGCCGTTGATGGGAATAGAGGTCGCGATGGGTGACGGACGGCTCGGGGACTGCGAGCTGCCCGAGCCGCCCGAGAATGCGGCTCTGGTAGAGGCCGTGCGGGCCTCTTTGCGCTTCCTGGACCTGGCGCCACCCGAGCTTACGTACCCACTGCTTGCGGCCATTTACCGAGCCGCTCTTGGCGAGGCGTCGCCGGTGGATCTCTCGCTGCACCTCGTCGGCCCTACGGGCGCGTACAAGACCGAACTTACGGCTCTGACCCAGGCTCACTACGGGGCGGCGTTCAATGGGCGCAACCTCCCAGGCAACTGGGAGTCCACGGACAACGCCCTCGAGAAGCAGGCCTTCCTGCTCAAGGACGCCGTCCTCACCGTGGACGACTTCTCCCCCACGGGCACTACAGGCGACGTGGCCCGTGTGCACCGCGGGGCCGACCGGCTGCTGCGGGCGCAAGGGAACAGGTCGGGCCGCGGCAGGATGTGGGCAGACGGTACCCTGCGTCCTCAGTACCACCCGCGCGGCCTCATCGTCTCCAGCGGCGAGGACACGCCCCGCGGGCAGAGTCTGCGGGCCAGGATGCTCGTCTCTGAGGTGTCCCCCGGTGACGTCGACCTGGACGTTCTTACAGAGATGCAGCGGGCCGCTGCAGAAGGCCTGCTCGCGAGCGCCATGAGCGCCTACGTGCGGTACCTCGCATCCCAGATGGGTGGTTTGAAGGAGAGTCTGCCAGCCCGCCAGAAGGAGCTACGGGCCGTCGGAGTAGGGACACATGCCCGCACTCCCGACGTCGTCGCGAGCCTGGCCCTTGGCCTGGAGACGTTCCTGCAGTTTGCGATCGAGGTCGGTGCGGTCACGAAATCCGAGGCTGGCGAGACCTGGGATGCAGGCTGGAAGGCATTAGTAGACGCGGCGGCCGCACAAGCCGAGCATCAGGCCTCGGAGGAGCCAACCCAGCAGTTCCGCGAGCTACTCGAGGCCGCTATCGGCGGCGGGGATGCGCACCTGGCGGACGCTCGGACCGACGAGAAGCCGGAGAATCCAGGCCGCTGGGGTTGGCGCTACGGGCTCGACGACTGGAGCCCGCGAGGCAGGAGGATGGGCTGGCTCGCAGCCGATGGATCGCTGCTGCTCGAACCCGGCGTCGCGTACGCGACGGCGCAGCGGACGGCGCGCGATCAGGGCATCGCTCTCCTGGTGAACCCGCGCACCCTCTGGAAGCGCCTGCACGAGAAGGGTCTCCTGGCGTCCAGGGAGGTCGCGAGGGGCCGCAAC